>CAYFJO010000333.1:0-12010 GCA_964343305.1 uncultured Pirellulaceae bacterium
GACTTACGACGACGGGTCGACTCACGGTACCCAATATATACCCAAAACACCGGGCCGTGAGCCGATCCCATTGGGCTTTGCTATGAGTCGTTTCACCACGTTCATGGGAGGCCCGAACATGCCCCGCAAATCTTCTAACAAGCCGTGGCTGCACTCTGGCAGCGGTTTTTGGTGTATCTGGATCGATGGCAAGCGTGTGTATCTTGATAAAGATTACAAGAGCGCTTATCACAAACTCCGCGCGATCAAGGCAGATCAGAAACGCCAGGCCGAAGGCAATCGCGAATGGATGGATGTGCCGTTTGCAATCCTACAACCTACCACCGCGCCACATCTCGGTCTTCTAATTGGTAAATCCTGGCTAGCGGTGGACTCCAGCTATTCACGTGTCGTCGTTTTTGCGTCTTTAGGTCCAAACAAATAGAATGTCCCGTATCTCAAGCCAACGACAGGAGCTTTCTGATGAGGATGCGAACAACTCTTATCTGTGTGACCTTGATGTTTGTTTCGTCGTTGAACTACATGTTGGCTGACGAGACGGAAGACGCCGGGGATAGTTCTCAAATTGCGCGACTCATGGCTTCCAAATTGCGATGGAAAAAAGGCATCGCTCTCGATGTCGGACCGGGCGACGCACGAGTGGCGATCGAAGTCACCATGCAAACGGGCTTGACGATTCATTGCGTTGATCCCGATTGGCGAACTGTGGAACAAGTTCGCGGCATAGTCGATGAGGCCGATTTACTTGGTACTCGAATCATCGTTCAACAAGGCAAATTCAGTCGTCTGTCATATCCCAGCCTCACTGCGAACCTTGTCTTTTGCGGCGATCAGTTTGCCAGCGGTCTGCGCGACCGAGACTTTCGAGAAATCTATCGCGTGCTGAGTCCAAATGGGATCGCGGTGATTGGGCAAAGCGCGGCAGCCGCGCAGCGTGGCGTTTCTTTGACGCGCGACAAGCTCCAGCAGTGGCTAAAGGCGGCTGAGGTAACAACGTACGAAATCGTCGAACAAGACGGCATCTGGGCGGTCGTCACACGACCGTATTCGCCGGGTTGGGATGACTGGACGCACCGCAATCACGATCCGGCCAACACGCTGGCCAGCCAGGATCAAGTTCCTTTCACAACTTTTCGACCGCAATGGGTTTCCGATTATCGTCCAGGTGTGGCGTCGGCCGGAATCGCATTGGCCGACGGTCGTGTTGTGGTAGCGGGACTCTCCTATCCGGATCATCCCGACACGACTCCGTATATTCAGGTGCTCGACGCGTTCACAGGCGTCGAGCTGTGGGCCAAAGTCGGCAAGAGTGAGCTGCCGATCGATCGACCGCCGGGCATGTACAGCAACCGCGAGTTCTGCTCGGACTATGCCGTGGTCGACGACAGACTTTACTTGTTGGGCGGCAAGTTCTGTCATGTGATTGATCTCGACAATGGCACGATTCTGAAATCAATGTCCATTCCCGCCGAAGTAAAACCCGCGTCAGATGACGTCTGGCTTTATTTGTCGTGCGTCGGCGATGTGTTGTACGGCGGTATCGGTCCATCACCGAACGTCAAAGTGGATTGGAACAGCATGAACTATCGCGGCGTCAGCACCAACGTGTTTGCGCTGGATCGACAATCCGGAGAGCAAAAGTGGATTCATCAGACTTTGGCCAGCACGGCGTCGTTGACGGTTGCAGACGGGCGAGTTTTCTTTAGTGACGAAGAGCTGCGGCTTTACGCGCTCGACAGTCAAACCGGCGAAAAACTTTGGTCGCAGGAGAGCGGCTTGCCAATGGGAACGGTCGTTGCCGGATGTTCGTTCTATGGAGAGAAACTTTGGGTGTTGTACAACCGGCCAATCACGGACAAACGAGGTGAGTTTTACGCTGGCGCCAACCTGCTCCGTGTTGGACACAACCGGCGAGAACTGGCGGCATATTCCGCCAAGGACGGCCGAAAATTGTTCGATTGCGATTTTGGCATGACCGTGGCCGGCTTCACGTTCTCCGGTGACACAGTCTACGGCGTGCATCAGCACAGCAATGGACTTGCGGCGGTCGATGTTGCGACGGGCAAGCAAAAATGGAAGCAACCGAGCTGGCGATTGAAGTGTACTGCATCGTTGGCCACACCGAATTGTCTGGTTTATCGATCAACTGAGACCTCGGTGCTTGACTTGAAGTCGATGGACGAGACGTTGGGATCGACCGGTCGAACAACTTCGTTCGGCGGCTTCCGACCGACTTGTACGTTCGCAGCGATTCCCGCCAATGGCCGGCTTTATGTGCAAGCGCCCGGTTGTCGTTGCCCGTCGCCAATTCGCGGCAGCATGGCGCTCGCTCCGGGTGAGCCGCCCATTGCGATCGAAACTTCCAAGCGACTTGTTAAAGGGGAGGCGTTTGATCAACCCGTGTTGGACGATCGGCCGACGGCAATCTGGGCCAGTTGGCGCGCGGATCGGCAACGCGGTGGACGAACGACACAGCAACCATCGATTCCGTTGAAACAATCGTGGACGTGCCAGATTTCGAGTGAAGTGACACCGGTCTGCTGCGGCTATGGACTGATGTTCTGTGGTGCGGCGGACGGCAAGGTCATTGCGTTGGATGTCGAGAGTGGCGAAAGTCGCTGGCAATATCTTGCCGGGGCGAAGATTGAGGCCGCTCCGTTCTTGTGGCAAAGCCGATTGTACGTGGGCGACCAAGACGGTTGGGTGCATTGTTTGCGAGCAGACAACGGCAAGTGCATCTGGCGATTTCGCGCGGCGTTGGCCGAAGATCGCACGGTCGGTTACGGCCGTTACGCGTCGCTTTGGCCAGTCGCCAGCGGAGTTCTCGTTCATGATGGAACTGCATATTGTGCCGTGGGCCTGTTGCCTAGCGAAGGGGCGATTGCTTACGCCCTTGACGCGCGAACCGGCGCCTTGAAATGGCAAGAGAACGCCAGCAATACCAAACGTCACTACCGAGTGGCTCACGTTCCCGGTGGTGCGATGGCAATGTCGGACCGCCATCTCTACATTCCAACAAAACAAGCAGCACCTTGGAAAATCGACATCCGAGGCACGGATCGCACGAGTGCCACCGCGACGCCAACATTGTTCGATTCGCGACGCGGGGGACCGGAGATCATGGTGGTCGGCGACCGCCTCATTTCTGTCGCACGGGGAAAAGAATATGTGTGGCATGTGAAGTACGTCTCGGAAGACAAAAGTCCGCGGCTTCCCGTCGTGGTCGACGACGTCACCTATTTGCTCAATCGCAAGGTCAACGGCGCCGATGGCACATGTCTAGTCGCCGTGAAGCATGTCAAAGGCGCCGACTCGAAACCGAAAAACGAGCTGCTGTGGAAGGCCTGGCCCGGCGCGCCGATGAATGCTCTGATCGAGGCCAGCGGAATGATTCTCTCGGGTGGAGCGGAAAAACTCTATGCGACAGACGCGATGGACGGCCAGGAACTTTGGAAGGCGCCTGTGCCTAGCGAAGTCACGGATTTAGCATTTCACGATGGTCGACTGTTTGCCGTCTGTCGCTCCGGCGAGATACTCTGTTTCGGTAGCGAATAACAGAACTATTGTGTGGGGTCGGTTTCCCAAAGGTGCGCTGTGCAAATAATATAGGCGATTGTTGACTAATTTGATGTTGAATTCCTGATTTCTCGTTTTACTGGTTCGATGTCATGCCAATCTTCAGAACTTCATGTCTGACGCTGTTGTTGTGGGCTTGTGTTGCACTGCTTGCTCACCGAGCCGGCTTGGCCGATACAAAGCAGCCGGCCAAACCAAAGGTGCCGCCCAAAGAAGCGACCACGGAACCATTGCCGGCTGAAAAGTCAATTACTCATTTCAAACTTCCCGATGGCTTGACGGTCGATCTCATCGCGGCTGAGCCGATTGTCGAGCAGCCGTTGTTCTTGAACTTCGACGAGCGGGGGCGAATGTGGGTTTTGCAATATCGGCAATATCCGAAACCGGCCGGACTGAAGATGGTCAGCAAAGATAAGCACCTGCGCGCCGTCTATGACAAAGTGCCCATGCCGCCAGGGCATCCGGATCACGTACGCGGCGAGGACAAGATTACGATTCACGAGGACACAAACGGCGACGGCAAGTTTGACAAGGTCAAGACGTTTGTTGACGGGCTGAATATCGCCACAAGTTTTGCCCATGGTCGCGGCGGTGTCTGGGTGCTGAATCCGCCTTACTTGCTTTTCTGTCCGGACAAAGATCGCGACGATGTTCCGGACGGTCCGCCGGTTGTGCACCTGGAAGGATTTGGACTTGAAGACACGCATTCGGTCGTCAACAGCCTGCGCTGGGGACCCGATGGCTGGTTGTACGCAGCGCAAGGTTCCACGGTGTCGGCGCATGTCAAACGGCCAGGCATCAAGATGCAGCCCTTTCACAGCCACGGTCAGTTGGTCTGGCGGTATCACCCTGAGAAGAAGATCTATGAGATCTTTGCCGAAGGCGGCGGCAACATTTGGAGCTGCGTGTTCGATTCAGCGGGCCGATTGTTCGGTGGCACCAATGGCACGCCGCGCGGCTATCATTACGTCCAAGGAGCCTACTATCGCAAGAACTTCATCAAGCATGGCGAGCTGTCGAATCCGTACAGTTACGGTTACTTTCAAGGCCTGGACGTAGGCGGCATTCGGCTGCACAACACAATTACGCTGTACGAAGGCGGTGCGCTGCCGTCGAAATACGAAGGGACCATTCTTGGTTGCAACCCGTTGGCTTCGTTGGTCGACGTGACTCGACTCGATGTTGCCGGCTCGACATTTACGGCAACGGACGAGGGAGTTTTCATTGAATCAACCGATCGCTGGTTTCGTCCGGTTGATGCGAAAGCGGGTCCTGACGGAGCCGTTTACATCGCCGATTGGTACGACCAGCAGGTCCGCCACCCGTACAATTACGCGGGCCGAATCAGCAAAAAGAACGGGCGTATCTATCGCGTGCGATCTCACGATGCCGCCACGATGGAGCCGTTTGACTTGGGCAAAAAATCGAACGCCGAATTGATCAACTTGTTGAAACACCGCAATCGATGGTTTCGCGCTACGGCACGCCGCTTGCTGGCTGACCGTCGTGACCCTTCGATCTTGCCGCGATTGCGCGAACTCGTCGGCGCGGAAACCGGACAATTGGCACTGGAAGCGTTCTGGGTTTTGAATCTCTCGGGCGGTTTCGCTGGCGACCTACGTGAAACAGCACTTCGACATGCAAATCCGCATGTCCGTTGTTGGGCCATCCGGCTGATCGGCGACGAGCGAAAGGCGAGCGATCGAGAAGTCGCGATCATGACCGAACGGGCACGATCTGAAGCAAATCCCGAAGTCCGTTCGCAAATCGCGTCGACGGCACGTCGACTCCCGGTTGATCACGCAATTTCAATTCTTCAAGAACTACTTGCAAGGGATGCAGATGCCGCCGATCCGTTTCAGCCCTTGATGGTCTGGTGGGCGCTCGAATCGAAATGCCACGAGTCTCCCGATAGAGTCATTGAACTATTTGAAGACTCGACCGTTTGGCAACGCGAACTCGTCAAGCAATTCTTGCTTGAGCGGCTAATGAGGCGCTTGGCGTCAACGGATCGGCGGACCGATCTTGTTCACTGCGCCAAACTGCTCGAACTCTCGCCGAATGAGGCGACTACCGCTCTGCTTCTGAAGGGATTTGAGCGAGCGTATCGTGGCCGGTCGATGGTCGGTTTTCCGCTTGAACTCAACCAACAACTAGATCGCATCGGCGGCGGGTCGCTTGTCACCCGTCTGCGGCGCGGCGACCGCGCAGCCGTGAAACGGGCGATCGCGGTTGTCGGAGATCGCCGACATCCAATCAACGGGCGAATACGCGTGATCGAAGTATTCGGAGAGATCACGCATGACGAAGTCGTCGATGCGCTGATCGCGAATCTCGACGAGTCAGCCGCTTCGGTTGTCCACGCCTCGGTCGTCGCTCTGCAAGCCTATTCAGACCAGCGAATCGCGAGCGCAGTCATCCGTCGATTGCCCACGATGAGCGAACAAATTCGAGCGGTCGGTTGCTCGTTGTTGTCGAGCCGTGCGCCGTGGGCAACCCAGTGGATTGAAGCCGTGAAGTCCGGCAAGTGCGACGAGCATCTTGTTCCACCCGGCACGCTTGTTGACATGCACCGTCATAAGAACACCAAGTTAGACGAGTTGATTCAAGCGATCTGGGGCAAACATTCGATCAGGTCTGACGAAGTCGTTGCGGCTGAAGTACGTAATCTCACCAGCGTCATCGGAACAACGGGCGGCGCCAGCCCGCACGCTGGCCGCGAGATATTTCTCAAAAAATGTGCTACTTGTCACATTCTCTATAACGAGGGGGGCAAGGTTGGTCCGGATTTAACAGGTTACCGCCGCCAAAGTCTTGAGAGCCTTTTGGGAAGCATCGTGAACCCAAGTGCCGAGATTCGGGAAGGATTCGAACGTCATACCATCGTCACAGTTGACGGTCGAGTGCTGAGTGGGCTGGTGATTGATCAAAATCAGAACATCGTGGTGCTTCGCCCCGCAAGTGGCCAAGAACTCGTCGTACGACGAAAAGACATGGATGAGTTTGTTCGCGATCGAACCAGTCTGATGCCCGCCGGGCTACTCGAGGGCTTGAAAGACCAGCAGGTGCGCGACCTGTTTGCATATCTAAGAACCGGCCAACCCTTGAACATCAAGGGCACGCCTTTCCGTGACGAATGAACCGATTTTTGTCTGATGGGATTCGGGGTGCATGTCGATTCGTCCTTTGCTCTTACGCATGCCCAGTCTGTCCCAAATGGCCAGCCCCATCACCACCCAATGATTGCCGTTGGTGGTGGCCACGTGCTGGGCGGTCGAAGGGATGTCGTTTCTTTCGATTGACGGGCGTGTCGGCCTGGATGGTTTGAAAGACAGAAAACCCGTTGCGTCGCGAGAGGCACATCAGCCAACCATGGAAGATCGCGCAATGCGTCTGAAACGATGGCTGGGTAAAAGCGGACAACAGGCATTGCATCAAAGCGTCCAGCGAGGGTATCAATGCAAACACAGGGGGACCTCCTTGTCCTTCGCACGAGCGTCTCCAACGCTCGATTTGGTGAATTTGGAAACACGAAGTTTACAAGGAACTCCCTCATTTTTTCACAGTCAAAATCTGCGAAAGTTCAGATAGTGGAATTCGCCAGAACTCCGATTGATCTGAGGAATTCTGGCGATTCCACTACAAAAAAGGCGTGCAGGAAAACAAGAAATCGCGAAGTAGTACAACGAAAGGAATACTTCGATGAAGATCACCAATGTTCGCACGGTTCAGATCACACGTCAAACAGAGACTCCACTGCGAAGTTCCGTCGGCGAAATGATCGAGCGGCGGTTTACGTTCGTGATCGTTGAGACCGACGCAGGCATTTCAGGAATCGGCGACGCATTTGGCGATCAAGCCCTGATGCCCACCATCATCGAGCGGCGACTTGGTCCGATGTCCGTTGATCTCGATCCGACAGACATCGACGGTGTGTGGCGAAAACTGATCGGGTCACGCGCGTTTTGGGAAACCGCTGGATCGGTCGTTTGCGGCATCAGTGCTATTGAAGTTGCCTGCTGGGACATTCGTGGCAAGGCCGAAGGAGTGCCAGTGTGTGAACTGCTGGGCGGCCGACACAGCGAGTCGATCGATGCCTACGCCAGCGATCTCTTCTGGGAAGAACCCGCGCGGATGGCGGAGAAAGCGGCTGGTTACGTTGAGCAAGGTTTCCGTTGTGTGAAAACTCACATCGGCGCGCCAGGCGAGCGTGATCGAGACCTGCAACGCACCGAGATGATTCGCAACGCCATCGGTCCCGATATTGGATTCATGATCGACATCAACACAGGCTTCGACCGTGCGACCGCTCTGGAACGAGGACGCGAATTGGCAGCGTTCAATCCGTTTTGGTACGAAGAGCCATTACCGCCGCTTGATTTCAAGGGACACGCATCGTTGCGCGAACAATTACCGTTCAAAGTGGCAACGGGCGAAAATCTGTACCTGGAAGAGGGTTTCCGGCCGCTGTTTGCCGCCGGCGGGTGCGACTACGTCATGCCGGATATTCTGCGGTGTGGTGGTCTCGAACAAACCCGCCGAGTTTGTCGAGCCGCACACGAGCAGGGCGTCATCGCCAGTCCGCACAATTTCTCCAGCGGCGTTGGCTTGGCCGCCAGTTTACAATTGATGGCGGCAATGCCCGAAACGCAGTTGCTCGAATTTGATACTACGGGCACGGCGATTTATGAAGAGATGTTCGTCGATCCCATGGTCGTTGAAGATGGCAGAGTCCAGGTGCCCACCGCGCCCGGAATGGGCATCGCACTAGACGAATTTGGGACCGCCTGAGTGTCAAAAATTGATCAGCATGCCAATCGCAAGCGAAAGTACAACGAGAAAAAAGGCAAGCACGCCGTGGCCCGTTGCCGCCAGGACTTTTTGGTGCGGATGTTGGTTCATGAAAAACCTCGCAAGCATGAGTTGGAAGAGAAGAGTACTATCAGTCATAACAAATTATGTGATGACAAATCAATACTATTTGTTGATTCGTTTATTTGGCCGATTCAAGTCGCCGCTCGGCCGATCCGTGTGTGTCGATCAGTCAAAATATGACAATCAGAATTCTCCAGGTGGTCGGATGAAACCAAGAGCCACAGCGGTCTTTTGGGCCTTATGGTGTTTCCTCGCTGTGTTTAGCGAGCTGCGATCCGAGGACCAGATTCAACCGCTCGCGAAACTTCCGCAACACATTCCTAGCCCAAAAGACAATCCGACCACTGCCGAAAAAGTTACGCTAGGTAAACAGTTGTTCTTTGATCCGCGGCTGTCGGGTGACAACAAAATGAGCTGCGCCACATGCCACCTGCCGGAGAAAGCTTTTGGCGACGGTTTGCCGCAATCGCGTGGTGCTGACGGAAAGACTTTGGCACGTAATTCGCAGACGTTGTTGAACGTCGGCTTGTATGGGCACTTCCTCTGGGATGGGCGTGCCACGAGCTTGGAACAGCAGGCGCTGATGCCGATCCAGTCCGCCGAGGAGATGATTCAGGATCTTGATGTGCTGGAAGTCGAACTCGGTGCAATCGAGGGATACGTCGCACAATTCCAAGCGGTGTTTGGAAGCAAACCCAATCGCGAGGACATCGCTAAGGCACTTGCCGCGTTTCAACGCACGATCGTCACCAAGCCCGCTCCGTTTGATCGATACCTTGCAGGCGACAAACAGGCGATTTCAGCGGAAGCCAAACGCGGTCTGGAGTTATTCACGGGCGACGCGGGTTGCATTCGCTGCCACAACGGGCCGCTGTTGAGCGACGGCAAGTTTCATCGACTGGGCGTGTCGAATCTTGACAAAGGCCGCGGAAAGGTCACTGGTAAGGCGGCGGACAACTACAAGTTTCGCACGCCATCGTTAAGGAACATTGCCGAGACGGGCCCCTACATGCACGACGGTTCGCTGGAGACGCTGGACGATGTCGTGTTCTTTTATTTCCGCGGCGTGTCGACAAATGGCCCGGATGGTTTGCCGCTCGACGTCGAGCCACTGAACGATTTGAGTTTTTCGGACATTGCATCCATGGTGGCATTTCTCAAGTCGCTGACCGGCGAACAGCCGGATATTTCAAAGCCACAATTGCCGTAGTGAAGAGTAGGATGCGTGGAGCAAGCCTGTCTGTGGTGGGTTGTTCACGGCAGTGGTTTCTATATTCAAAACGCTCACTTCTCAATTCCACTGGCTTGCGAAACGCAGAGAATGAAGCTCCGCCGTGCTCCTCGCACGCTACTTCAATGTACTCAAGTACTCCACCAAATCGCGAATATCGTGCGGTGTCAATATTCTAACGACGTCAGGCATCGCCGACTTCGACGATGTCCGTTCGTCGATCTCGGCGGTCTTGACGGTGATTGACTTTCCATCAGGTTTCTTGCTCACCAGTTGTTCGTCATTCTCTGATTCAATCACGCCTGAAATGACGAGCCCACGATTGGTAATCACACTAACGGTGGCAAACCCTTTCGCAAGTTTCGCGTCCGGATCGATGATCGACTGCAACAAAAAATCTCGATTGCCGCGCGAGGCGACTCTCGATAGATCTGGCCCGGCGGTTCCACCGAATCCTCTGACTTTGTGACACCGCAAACATTGAGCTTGCCGGTGTAGGCGAAATAGTTCTTCGCCCCGCGCCGCATCTCCACCTAACACGGCCGAGCGGTACGAAATCAAAGGATCAACGTTTGCCACCTTACTTTGCTTCGCACGATATCGCTCCAGCGATTTCGTGACGGCATCTGTTCTTCGTTGTTGGGCAACGTCAACAAGATCGAGTTCAGAAAAATAGAGGTGTCGCCAGCGACCGGCCAGATTTGGTCGCTCGGTCAAAAGCTCCAATGCCTCAACGATCAATTGATCTGCTTCAGCCTTATCGAATGCCCCGAGAAGTCGGACCGACGCTTGAAATTCTCGCGCGGACAGATTTCTCTTTTGCATGACCGCAAAGAGTTCCAACCATGCCGCGTTCGCATCAAGTTTCACGAGTTGTTCGCGGGCGGCAATTCGAAGCGTCGAACTACGCGATTCGAGAAACTCGCTTACGAGCAATTGGGCCTCTTGCGGGTCTGTTTCGACGATCCACTTCAGCACTTCGACCTTGGTTGAATCCCGCCGCTCCTCGAAAGGAATCCGACGTTTGGGTAGCGATTGATTCCGCGGCGTGCGAGCGTTTGTAGCAAAGATGTCAGCCTTGATTTTGAATTGTTTAAACAACCGCAGCACGTCCGTCAACGCTTCGCCATTTGCATTGAGCAACGTCAACTTTCCAAGCTCGATGACCTCCTGCACCATTTGCGCATCGCGGGGTTCGAGCGGGCGCCACTCGCCCGTCACACGATCGCGCGGCGGCGGGTCGGCCCAATTGGCAAGGCACGAAACAGCCTCACGACGCATTGCTTCGGATAGCGTGGGATTGGCGACCGCATTGGCAACAAGTGATACGTTGTGCACTTTCCCCAATCGGTAATTGGCGTTGATGCTGCGACGGATCAAAGCCTCCGAGTCAAGGTCTCCGTCAGCCAGGCGCAGGAAATCCGCCAACTCAACCATGCCATTCTGAATCGGTAGATCGTAAATTGCCCGAGCCGCCTCAACTTGAATGCGATCATCGGAAAACACCCTTGCCAGGTCTTTCGATTTTCGGCGACGTAGTACGAGAACAATCGCCGTACGCTCGGCGTTTGTCCGGTCATCGTAACGATCGAGCAACGCTTCGGGGTCCGCGATCCGGTCGAGAGCCATCACTGCGGCGTGACGAATGTAGGGATCGTTGTTTCGATACTCACGCAGCATTTGAAAGATCGGTTCGATGGCGCGTTCTTCCTTGAGTTTCCCAAGAGCCATCGTTGCGAAAAAGTCGAGGCGTGGCGTGACAGTGTTTTGCAACAGATCAAGCAACGCGTCTGCCGAGCCTTTGTCACGAGCATCGCCGAGAACGCGGACGGCTTGCTCGCGATGGTCGTAATTTCTCGCCGAAAGCATCTTGCGAATGGGCTTCAGTGCCTCGATATTCTTGCGAGCGATCTGGCCAAGAGCCCAAATTGCGTGACGTTTTGCACGATCACTTTGATCCTTCTGATTGAGAATTGCGGCCAAAGGTCGAATAGACTTTGCGCCTCGCCGGGCCAGTTCGAACTGGCTCCGCAAGCGAACGCGCATGTCGGGATGTGAAAGATTGTCGAGCAATTGTTGGCCGATCACATCTCGTGTCGAAATCTTGCGAATCAATGTGGCCACACTCTTGGCAGTGTCCGACTTTGGAAAGTCGGTGTGAAACAGCGTATAGATGCGGCCGCCAAGGCTTTTGCCCGACCAGTCGAGGTTGACGAAGTCGGCGATGTACATTTTTCCGTCGTAACCGAATTCGACGTCGGTCGCCTTGATGGGCGTGAGGAAGTGATGATCGTCGACGATTTCAAACGCCGCCCCCTTGGGTTTGAC
>CAYFJO010000334.1:0-11993 GCA_964343305.1 uncultured Pirellulaceae bacterium
TTACCCCGCACGACTCCAGAAATCTGCTGGTACGTCAAACCTTTGGATTATCTCAGGTTTGTGTTTTACGAGCCTGCAACAAAACGACGTGGAGTTGATTGGCTCGGCGCGCTTGCAAACCAGGGATTCCTCGCCCTGCAAGGTGTCGGCGGCTGCGCGACCATGACGCGCGATAGTGAGTTGATCCACCACACAATGGTCTACGCTCCGGGAACGAATGGCGCGGACGAGGCTCCTGATTTTGAACTTGCAGCGCGAATGTTGGATTTCCCCAGTGGCGACTTGGAGCCGCATGATTGGGTGCCATCCGGTGTCTATGGGCACTTGGCACTGCGTTGGAAAATGCAGGACGCATTCTGGTTCTCCAAATCGCTGGTCAACGAAATCGTGGGCGAAGTTGTTTTTGACGAAGTTCTCAAATCGATCGCCTTTGATCCATCCGGCCCCCGGATCGACATTCAGAAGGAACTAATTCGTCACCTTGGCGAGCGAGTCACGATGTTGTTCCACCATCGCACACCACGTGAACACGAAGGCGATCTTTGGATTTACGCGATTGAGTTGAAGGACACAGCGACGGTGCGACGGACAATTGATCGCGCAATGGAACACGATCCAGCCGCCGCAAAACGAATCCTAGGTGAACACGTCATTTGGGCGATCGCGGCAGACTTGGACGAAGAGGAATTTATTCCAAACACAAATAACGGCGTACCGGGGCTCGGACCTTTGGGATTCGATGAGGATGAAGACAACGAAGAAGAAAAAGAATTTTCCTGGACGGGCGCGATCTCAGTCGCGCACGGGCATTTATTCATCGCGTCGCATCCAGATTTCTTGATCGGACTGTTAGACAAGCCAAAGAAACGCCGATCGCTAACCACAACAAATGACTACCAACAGATCATCGACGCACTTCGTGACGACGCAGAATCGCCGACCAGTTGGCAGTGGTTTGCCCGTACACACTTCGGCCCTGGGGGAATCGTCGTCCGAGCGAAACGCGATGGTTGGCTAGTAAGTGGCTGCCTTGTTGAAAAGCCGAATTGAATTCTGTGTGCCACTGGCTGTGCCAGTGTGAGGAATTACCAAGGTCCAGTGTCCAGTACGATTCTAGTTGGGAATGAATCGGTACATTCCGCTGCCGACGATTGCCCACGCGTGTTGTGGATCGACGGCTTTGATCGTCCAGCAGACGCCGGGATCTCCTTCGTCGGGAGAAAACTTGATTGGCGTCCATGTTTTGCCGCCGTCGGACGTCATCGAGATGCCGCGGTACAGTTCTTCATCTCGCGGCATGTGAGCGGCCCAGCCGACTCTGGGCGTCACGAAAGTGATGGCGGTGGTGGCTCGTGGGATTTTTCGCGATGTGTCGCTCTGCCATGTCTGGCCGGCGTCTGAACTTGTGATCCAGCCGCTCGATTCGCCACAGTACACCACTCGCCAATCGTCAACAAACGCGATCGACTTGAGCGGCGGCGAACCGGATGCGTGGCGCCATCTGGTTCCGTTCGGGCTGAACATGATGTCGTAACCGCCGGCGATCAGCGCGTCGCCTTGTCGTGACATCGCCTTCATCGGTACGCCCACGAAGACTTGCTTCCACGTCTCGCCGCCGTCCGTCGTGTGCAGGATGCGGCCGTACTCCTTGTTTTGATAAATCTTGCCAAGCACTTCGACTGGGCCGAGCTTGATCGTGCTGCCGTGCGTGGCGATCCAGCCTTCTTTTTCGTTCTTGAAAAGAATGTCGTGCGCGGTTTCGGGGATGCCGTGTTCGCCTTTGCGACCTTGCTCGAACCGGCCGACGGGCCGCCAACTCGCGCCGCCGTCTTTGGTTTGCCAAACGCGGTCTTCGCGCGATTGCTCGCGTCCCCAGTTGTAGCCACCAGCGATCCAGCCAAGCTTTTCGTTCAGGAAAAGAATCGTTTGGAAATTGCCGCGCGCGGGCAGGAACGTCGTTGTCCATGATTGCCCACCATCGGTCGTGCGGGTGATTCGACCGGCGGCTCCGATGGCGACGCCGTTGGTTGGGCTGGTAAACTGGAAATCCGTCACGCCGCCCACATAGAACAAGCGCCGCCACGATTTGCCACCGTCGTTTGTGACTTGAATCCCGTCGCCGTTGGGTCCGTGGTAATTCCACGACGGTATTTGCTCGGCGAAAGTCTCGTTGGACAAAACCCAGTACGAGCGACGGCGCGGATAAAGTCGGTCGTCGTCAATCATCCGCGATACTAGCTCGTCAATTTTTGATTGGGCAGCGGGCATCTTGCCGCGACGGTACAGCAACTTGTCACCAGCGTAGAGTCGCACGCCGATGGCCGATTTGATCTCGACAAAGTCGCTGTCGTTGCGCGGTACCTTGATCACATCTTTCACGAGCCACGTCTCGCCGCCGTCGCGGGTTGTATGCAGCGCCCAGCCTTGCCCGTCGTAAACAATCGCCGTGCCGTTGTCGCGGTCGGGAAAGTCGACGAATTCATAGTCGCCTCGCTCGGCAAACAAATTCGGCGCGACCATCATTGTCCACGTTTTGCCGCGATCTTCCGTCCGCCAGATCCCGCGGCCCACGCTCGCAGCCCACGCGTTTCGCTGATCAATGATTCCGATGAGTTCGATCAATTCGGATTTGTCAAACTCTTGCTTGGTCCAAGATCGGCCATCCGCCGTGTAGAACACACCTTTGCCCGACGCGGCCCAACCATAGTACGAACCATCGTCGCGCCGTCGAATGTTGATTGACCGAACTGCCGACGGAGCCGTGTCGCGAAACATGCTGGTCGGACTTTGCCAGGTCTTGCCGCCATCGCCGGTGGTCAGCAGTGAACCGTCGCTGGTGGCCAGCCAGGCATGCGTCTCATCCGCCCAACAAACGTCGTTAATGCGCCCCAGCCCGACGCCGGTCGAGCGCTGCCAGACTCCATTGCTCGCGAATGCAATCTTCGTCGCAGTCAAAGCAAGCACAACGGTCGCAAATCGGTACATTGATGAGTCCTTGTTCACAATCTGTAGCTTGCGTCTCCGACCCGAGCAAATCACCGCAAACGATCGGGCCGGAGAGACCCAAGCTCCTGGTTGCTGGGCGAACTGCATTCTGTAATGCACAGCCGTCAGTAAGACGATGCTGGGTGAATTGAGTTCCGTCTCAATTCCCTGGGCACGTAGCGTTGGTCGCGAATGGAATCTGCCGCGCGACATGACGGCAATCGACATCGGCTATAATAGCCAAGTTTTATTTCCCGCACCAAGCAAACCGATTCAAGTTTCCGAAGGCGATACCTATGAAAATGCGAGTTTCTTTGGCGGGATTGTTGTGTTCACTCGTGATCGGGCGTGCCGGAGCATTCGAGTCGATTTGGCTGGAAGCCGAACATCTGGACGGAGTCCGGGGATACTGCTGGCCGATGGGCGATGACAAACGCAGGATGCGCGAGACCGACGGACGATGGGGATTGTCGGGACCAGGCTGGGCGGCCGAATGGACGCAAGGCGGCGAGAGCGGATTTCTGTCGATCGCGACGGGAGCGGCCGACGATAACGCGACGGCCACGAAGTTGATCGAGATTCCTGTCGACGGTGAATACCACGTTTGGGTTCGTTATGGCGATTGGCGGGAGAAGTCCGAGCGGTTTCAAGTCAAAGTCGAGCAAGATGGCAAACCGTGGACGGGGCGGTACGGCGAGCGGCCGATTGTGGACGAAGACAACGTGATGAAATTGTACTGGGGCTGGGCGTTTGTCTGGGACAAGCAGACCGTGTCGTTGAAAAAGGGCATGGCAAAACTCAGTTTGATGTCGACGACGAAAGAGCCCGAGCCTCGGCAAGTCGACGTCATCGTATTGACGACCGACGGCGATTATCGGCCGTTGATTAAAGAGCGACCGGCCACCGCCGTTCGTGAGTTGCTTGATTCGTATCGGAAATCGATTCCGAGTGATTTGTCTCCGCTATCTCGGTATGCCGTAGGTCGGATTTTCAATCCGACTAACAGTGGACGGATTGGAAATCCGTCCTACGACATGCCGGATGCTTGGAAGTTGCGGACGTTTCGTGACAAAGGGTTCGTGTATTTGTGGAACGTCAGTCACACGGATCCGTCGACTTCGTGGCTGGGCGACGACCCCAGTCGTGTCAAGTTTCCGTACAACATCATCGATAAGGAAACGCGCGAAGAGTTTAACAACAAGTACGGCGGACGAGACGATGTGCCAATCTTCTCTGATTCGCGGATCGTGCCGACGTTCCATGGCGTCGGCGCGGGTATCTTTGAGACCGATCCCAAGACGGGCGAGGTGAATGAAAAGGGAAAGTTGTTCGGTCGCTGGCTTGACCAGCATCCCGATCGAGCTTGGGCGATGATGATGAACTACCACGCAGGTAAACCGATCGGTGACAAAGGCGTTGCGATGTTCAACAAGTATCGCGATCGGTACGTCGGATCGATCGCCGGCGAGAGCCTTGGTTACTTCAATCCGCCCGCAGACAAGATGCGCGCGGCAACCGCCAGTGCCAAGACGCGACGTCAATTGGTCGAGGCGTTTGCTCCGTTGTCGCTGGAATACAACGCGGAAAAGTATCGCAAAGTTTACGGACGTGACCTCGACAAGAACGCCTACGAGGACGTGATTTCGTGTTTGTCGGTCGGCAACGTTTGCTTCGTACCAATGTGTTTCGACTGGGGAGCACGGACGGCTGGCTATGAATCGGCGACGGCGACTTCGTCCGTGTTAAACATGCGCTGGGCATTTATGCGCGGGGCGGCTCGTCAACATGCCGGGCTAACCGCGACCTACCGGAGTTGCAACTTTGGCGACTCGGCAACAATCTTCAGCAACGGCGGCAGCTACCACGCGCCCCAAAACATCATGGACAATTTCTACTCGGTCTACTCTGGCGCTGGCATGACCTGGTACAAGTTCGACATCTGGTACCAATACATGGCCGGCTCGTCCATGTTTTATCATGAACAAGGTTTTGACGAGTTCTGGAAACCGGGCGGAACCAGCGCGGCGGGCAAGCGCGAAGTGCAACTGTCTCCCAAGGGCAAACTGGTCGATCGCTTTCTGCGATTGACTGCGAAAGAGCCGGATCGTGGCGATCCTTATACGCCGGTTGCTTTCTTAGTGGACTACGCACATGGTTGGGAACCGTCGCCCTATTGGCCGAACTCGTTCAAGAACTGGCACCAACAAGAGGACCGATTTCGATACGGCCGGCACGAGCAGATGCTGCAAGAGTATTTTTGGACGGCCTATCACCCGATCGCTGCGGAGAGTGAACGACCAATCACCGGCACGAACGAAGTTTACTTGCCGGGCGTGTTTGGCGATGTCTTCGATGTGATCTTCGCCTACCCCGACGTGAGAAAATGGCGGACGATTGATTCGTATCCAGTCGTTATTGCTAACGGCGAAATTGAGTTGACCGACGCCGAGGGGGAACGGCTGGCAAAGTACGTCAACGACGGTGGCACATTGCTCGTTGCCGACGCACATCTTACTGGTCCAGGCATCCAGCATTTGAAGTTGCCGGCAGCGTTGGCATACCAAGAGGCCGACGGATATCGCTGGATGGGCGGTGACCAGCCATTCGCATCGGCAACGTTTCGATATCGTCCAATTAAATCTGCCAAAGAAGATTGGCAAGTTTTAGCCACAACGAACGATGGGCACATGTTTTGTGCCGCGGCCGATCGTGGTGTTGGCCGACTTGTCTATCTTTCCGTGCCACACGGGTTGTCGATCACGGGACAAGCACTGCCGGTTGTGCCACGATTGATTGCACATCTCTCGTGCGGCTTGATGCCGATCGAAGTCGATGGCGACGTTCAATGGCTGGTGAACAAAACCGAAACCGGGTGGGCGGTAACATTGCTGAATCCCGCAGGCCAGCTCAAACCACAACATGGCATCACCCCGACCGACTATCGCGAAAACCGCGCCGTCGTCATCAAGGCCCGCGTGCCGATCAAGTCGGCTCACGATCGGCTTCTTCCGACGGATCGCTTTGAAATTGTCAATCAGTCGGTCCATTGCGAAGTGGCAGCCGGTGGAGTTCGCATCATCGAATTGAAATAATGTTCGACGAAGGCAGACGGAACCAAATTCGAATGGATGCCGTCCAAAGGCAGAATCTCACAACTCCTTGGAACCTGCCATGATCCGCCTTGCCTCGTTGTTCGCTGTTTTCTTCGCCACTCAATTTGCCAGCGGCTATCCGGTCGGTGCGCCGATCACGCTGGAAAAAATGGCCGAGCAGGCCGACTTGGTCTGCAAAGTCGTCATGGAGTCGTGGGAGCCGTTGGTCGATGACAAGTCGTTCAAAAAGACCTATGGTTTTGATCCGCGCAAGACGCAGTTTCGCGTCGTGTCAACGATCCAAGGCAAGCTGGAAACAAAGACGATCTACTTCACGCACTACGCTCCCAACGACAAGGGATTCGGTCCCTATCAGCCGCAGTTTTACAAATTCGACAAGGGCCGTTCGTATATCTTGTTTGCGAAGAAGACCGACAAGCCGGGCGTCTTCACACAATTGTGGCAAAACCACACAACGATTGAAGACCTGGGCGTGTTGCGAGCACGCGGCGACGATCCAACCAAAGGGACGAGCATCCAAGAAGTCGCGTGGAACGAAATGGGCGACCTATTGAGTAGCGATTCGACGGAAGACGTAATCTACGCGATTACGAAACTCCAGCAGATGAGCCAGAGGACGAATGACTTCGAGCGCGCGAAGGTGTTCGAAGTTGTTGAGCCACTCATTCGTCACGAATCTGCCAAGATCGCGCTGCAAGCGATCGGCGTCTTGGGCTGCAAGAATCCGCATTCGAGTCCGGGCCTGGCTGCATTCTGGCTGGCCACGATTGGCGAAGGCCATTTGCCTGGGCTGGGCACGATGGAAGACCGCACCAAAAACGTCGGCGGCGAGATTTATTGGACTCAACTTGCCGACGTGGCGAGCAGCGAAGCACCTGCCGATGTGCGAGTGGCGGCGATTCGAGCATTAGGTTTGGCGAAGCAACCAAAACTTGTCGAACGTGCAAAAGAGTGGATGGATGATACCAGTGCCGAGGTCCAGCAAGCGGCAATCATCTTGTTGTCCGACTACACCGATTCTCTGAGCGTCCAGGACATTCGCGAGTTGGCCAAGAGTGAATCGCCAGCCGTTCGCATCGGTGTCGCTCGGGCCATTGGATTTGGTCAAATGAAACAACACGTCCCGATGCTGGGTTCGCTGATCAACGACAAAGACCCAGAGGTTTCCAAAGCCGCGGCAATGAACCTGCTGTCGTTCGCAACAAAACACGGCGGCATGACGTTGCAGGCCAACATCGATCATCCGCAATACCGGTCATTGTTCATCAACGCCCTCGCTCGTGAAGACGCCTCGCCGTACATCGACGAGTTGATTGACGTGATCAAAAACAACCTACGTCCCAAGCACTGGTGGGGCGGCTGGGTGCCGTGGGGAGTCAGTTGGGACATTCTGTTCAAGCACATCCAAAAGCAACCCGCCGCGATCGTTCGCAATGGCGACTTTGACAAAGCACTCGACGCATTGGAAAGCCCAAACTACTACAGTTCGTCTGAGCCTCGTGATTTATACGCGCTCTACCTTCAACGGGATATGAAAGACCGGGCCAAGGAATTTCGCGCCGCGTGCAATAAACGAATCACCTACAACATCGATCAGAGTTTTGATATGGTCGACAAGAATCCGTCGACGTACCAACGCAAGTAGCCATGCGCTCGGAAAAAGTTGCGAATGATTGTGGTTTGCTATGAACTTGCTTCGTCCAATTCGTCGGCCACGGAAAGAAGTTTCGCAAGCGGCAACTCGAATCCAGGCAGCAGCGGCGTGCTGTATCGATCGGCTTGCTGCACTTCGATCTCGTCTACCTCGTCAGCGTCCCACTGAATGACCGTCATGACTCGACGAAAGCGATCGATAATCCAGTACTCTCGAATTCCGGCTTCCGCATATTCCTCACGCTTGTCGACGTAGTCGCGTTGAAAATCACGCTTATCTTTTGAAACAAATTCGATCACGATGGATGGCAGGTCTCGCCGCACATTGGGCGTGCGGCCAAGTCCTGTCCATATGACACGATCGGCACGGCGGCGGTTTTTGCTGGTGCGGATTTCGCTCTCTGGCAAAGTTAAATCGAGTGCCGATCCCTGATCATGCGTTTCACGATAGAGTTGCAACAAGTGGCCCAGCGTGTCGTTCGGTCCACGTTCACCGGCGGAAGGTGGTGGTGTCGCGATGAGCACTCCGTTGACGAGTTCGTATTTGTATCGCTCGTCGCAATCTTCAACGGCATCGAATTCTTCGGGCGAGATGCGCACGCCGGCGAGCGCGGGCGTCAATCTCACAGGAGCCGTTGCGTCTTTTGCAATCATCGTACGATTCCTTGCCTATCATTGTATCCGCGCGTGAGAATCGATGGCCACCTTTGCCTAGAGGTTTCTCAAATACGAGACTGCCTGATTGACTTCCAGGATCGGATTCTCGGCACGGTCGCGTTGGATCGTCAGATATCCCTGGTAGCCATACTCTTCCAGCACGCCGAGGATTTCAGGAAAGTCGACGGATCCTCGGCCCAGCGGCACCTCGAGACCACGGCCTTGGGCGAGATCGCGGACACCGTCGCGGACGTGGACATGGTGGATGTGCTGGCCGAGTTGCTTGGCGGCGACGGCGGCTGAGAAACCGTTGATGATGAGGTTGCCAGGATCAAGGTCAACGCCGATGCAGCCCGGTGGTAACGCTTCGATCAGCGCGGCCAATCGGCTGGTGTCTTCCGAGCCGGTTCGGGCACAGAGAAACGCTCCGACGCGCTGGGCGTGTTTGCCTAAATCGCCGAGCGTTTCGACCAGCAGGTCCCACTCGGAACCTTCCGCGTTGTCCGGCACGCGACCGATTTGGTTTACGACGACGGATGCGCCAAAATCGTAAGCCATTTGCATCGCCTGCTTGGTGGCTTCGACACGTTGGTCCAAATCTTCGAGCACGTTGTAGCCGCGGCGAGTTTGGAAGGTGACCGCGCTAACCCGCAGATTCGTGTCTTCCAACATCTTCCGCACTTGTCGAATCGCTGTGCGCGTCATATCCCGCGGTTTAAAGTCGCTGCGGCCGTCAATTTCTACCGCTTCGACGCCCATTTGCGCCGCGGTAAGCAAGGCTTTCTTAAACGGTTGTCGTAGACTTGCCAGGTGAATTCCGACTTTGAGTTGAAGCATATTGTCGCCTTTCGCTCCGCGAGAGTGCGCTCTTTCGCAGAGCGAAAGGCGACTTTGATGGGCATGAGCTATCTAATTCCACTCTTGATTGTAACGGCTTCGGCCGTGGCGCAAACGGCGTCTAGCGATACCGAGGCATCTCGTGTATTCGCTTGCGACTTTGAAGCCGACAGCGATTTGAATTTCGACGCTTGGCCCGATCATTGGACACGTCGCGCCGGCCGCGGCTTTCCGCACTATTTGAAAGTAGCGATTCAAAAAGACGCGTCAAAAAACCATTGCCTGCGCATCGAACTCGATGGCGGTGCCGCGACGCTGTACAGCCCTGCGACGGTCGTTAGCCCGCGTTTCAGCTACGTGGTCGAGGCGGATCTCAAAGTCGAGCAATTACGGTACGACGTCGCGTATGTTTCCGTCGTGCTGTACAACGAAGCGGGAGACCGTTTGGAAACCTTTTCATCGGCCAAACACAAACGCCTGCGCAATTGGACGAAAGTTCGCATTGGTCCCATTACTCCAACCGACCCCGAAACGTCCAGTGCGATTATTGAACTTCATTTGGAACCCACCGGTCGAAAAACAGACTTGGTCGGCGCGGCACAATTCGACAATGTGGAAATGACGCGTCTGCCGCGAATGGCACTGACGTCGAATCGCATCCACAATGTCTACACAAGCCCGCGCGACGTTGAAATCACTTGCGAAGTTTCCGGTGTGCTGGATCTCGATCGGCAAATCACGCTGGAGCTGTTGGACGTGCATTCCCAAGTGCTCGACACACAGCGGCAACCACTCCAAGCACGACGCGGCGAATCGACTACGAGAAACGATCGCGGCAGCGCGGGATCGGTGATCTGGCAGCCGAGAATCGAACAAAACGGGTTCTATCGCGTTCGTGCCAAGATGCAGGGTGAGTCCGGCGGATCGCTCAAACGCGAAGTATCGTTCGTCGTCATCTCCGAACATTCTGTTTTGGAAAGCGGCGATTTTGGCTGGTCGTTGCCACAGGGTGAAAACCCGATGTCGACCAAACGCCTGGCGGGCTTGTTGCGGCATGTTGGCATCAACTGGGTCAAGTTCCCAGTTTGGGACAGCGACCTCGAAATCACATGGGCCGATCGCATCGCGGAATTCGCCGAACGTTTGAAGGAAAACAAGATTCAGTTCATCGGCGTGCTGGATCAACCACCCAAAGAAGCTCGCGCGTATTTCGGCAAGGGGGATCGCATCCCGGTGGCCACCATTTTTGTCGATCCTGAACTGTGGCAACCGGTCGTTGATCCTGTCATGTCACGGCTCGCGCTCTATGTCCGCTGGTGGCAGATTGGCAGCGACGACGACACCAGCTTCGTGGGTTTCCCCGACCTAAAAAGTCGCGTGACCGAAATCAAACAACACTTGGAGAAATTCGGCCAGGAAATTGAATTGGGCATCCCGTGGAATTGGCTTTACGAGTCGCCTCAATCGGACTCGGACGCTTGGGAGTTTTTGTCGCTCACCGAACATCCGCCGTTCACACGACATGAACTGAAAACGTATCTGGCGGGTGACACGAACCATTCGTCGCGAAGATGGGTGTCGTTGAAGCCGCTGGCGCGCAGCCAATACGCGTTGGATGATCGCGTCCAAGATCTGGTCACACGCATCTTGTCGGCCAAATTGGGCGGCGCGGACGGCATCTTCATGCCCACTCCGTTCGACAGAGAACATGGTTTGATGAACACGGATGGTACGCCCGGCGAGCTGTTGTTGCCGTGGCGGACGGTGGCGCTGCAGATCTCGGGCAAAGAATTCTTGGGCAGCATTCGCCTACCCAGCGGAAGCGAAAACTATATTCTGGCCGACGAGAAGGAAGCCGTCATGATTGTCTGGAACGATCGGCCCACCAAGGAAACGGTTTTTCTGGGCCACGATGTGCGTCAAATCGACGTGTGGGGACACTCCACCAAGCCACTCAAGGACGGCCACCGGCAAGTGATCGCGGTCGGCCGAATCCCTGCCATCGTGACGGGTTTGAACCGAGCCGTCGCCCAATGGCGGATGGAATTCGAGTTTGACGAACGACCGCTGGCCAGCGTTTTTGGGCAACCCCAAACCACGTCCTTGCGATTCACGAACTCATTCGGGCAAGGCGTCGGCGGAAGGCTGCAACTTGACACACCCGATGATTGGGAAACGCAAGAAGAGTTCGACGTGAAGATGCCCGCGGACGGAAAAGTGCAGACGTTCTTCGACATCGTCCTGAACAGCGTCGCACGAACGGGCGTGCAGCCGGTCCGGGCCGATTTTGACATCACGGCCGACCGCAGTTACCGGTTCAGTGTTTACCGAACATTGCAAGTTGGCCGCGGCGACGTCGTCATCGATGTCCAAGCGCGGATCGACGAAAACGGCAATCTCGTTGTCACACAACAACTGGAGAACCGCACGGACCGCTTTATCAGTTTCGACTGTCTGCTGTTCGCGCCAAATCACCGCCGCCAGCGCATCCAGGTCATCAACCTTGGCCGGGGTCGGAATTCACAAACTTATTACCTGCCCAAAGGAAAAGACCTGATCGGCAAACAGTTGTGGCTGCGGGCGGAAGAGATCAACGGATCGCGCGTGTTGAATTATCACGTGACGGTTGGAGAATAACCGGTGCTCGACAGCTTTCGCGCAATTACGAAACAGGGATGCTTTTCCATCACGTCATCACTGGCGAAATCGCGCATCCCGTGAACGAGCTGTTTGAAGTTGTCGTCGCCC
>CAYFJO010000335.1:0-11992 GCA_964343305.1 uncultured Pirellulaceae bacterium
GTCCAATCGTCTTTCCGATGCTGCGATCCTGTGTCTCCTCGATACTGCCCACCAAGCTGAAACTACTGCCGCACGACGGGCAACTGATTTCTTCCAGCGGCGCATCGTCCAACAGCTCGATCGGATTGTGGCAATGCGGACAACTCACCTGAAGCGCCCGCGCCGCCACATCTCGCAGTGGATCGACCAGTTCTTTAATTCCATCGCGGTCACGGAAGAACTCGGTTAGCTTCTCGGCCAAGTGTGGATGTTTGGCCAACAATTGCTCGCGATTGATCGGCTGGCCCGCTTCTTCGGCGCGGATGACTTCGGCCAACACTTCGTCGAGGTTTTGGTCGTTGGGTTCGTTTGTTGACATAAAACTTGTAGGACGGATTTGTAATCCGTCTCATCATTGGTTTGATATTGGACGGATTCAAAATCCATCCTACGTTGTTGGTCAATTCGAATCACTGGATGACGATGTCGTCCACTCCCAGACTTTCACCGTACCGTCTCGGCTGGCTGAGGCGAGGTGCTTGCCGTTGGAGTGGAAAGCGACGCTCAAGATTGTGCTTTGGTGGCCGTTCAATTTGAACAATTCGTGGCCGTTTTGCGCGTTGCGGATCGAGATTGAATGGTTGCGGTCGGCGGTGGCCAACAGTTTTCCGTCAGCGCTGAACGCAACGGTGTACGGGTTTTGTCGCGCAAGCGAGTAAAGCTCTTTGCCCGTGCCGACGTCCCATACCTTGACGTGCGACATGTTCGTCGCGGCCAGCTTCGATCCCAACGGTGCATAGGTGGCTGTGTAGACCGGCGCCTTTTCCATGTCGAACGAGGCGACTTCGTCCCACTTTTCGGTATCCCAGATTCTGACGACAGGTTCCAAACGGCTGCACGTTGCCAGTCGTTTTCCATCCGCGCGAAATGACACGCTGCAGTACCAACCGCGCTTCTGGGAAGTCAGCTCGCCGATTTGTTGCCACTTTTTCGTTTCCCACAGCGTGGCACCTTTCATCGTGCCTACGATCATCACGTGTCCAGATGGGCTAAAGTCACATCGTGTGTGACCGCCGCGACCAAGGGCGCAGACTTCTTTTCCGGTCGCCCGATCCAACACCCTGACTCCCATGCGGCCCGTCACCATCAGGTGTTTTCCGTCGGGCGCGAATCGAGCGCTGATGATGTCACTCGGCATGTTCACCCGGCGAATCGGCTTGCCCGTCGTCGCATCGAGAATCAACAGCTCCTTGCGATTCGCCGCCGTCGCCAGTTGCCCTCCATCCTGGCTGTAATTCACGGTGAAATAACTGACTTTTCCGACGTCAATCGAGAACATCGGCCGATCGACTTCATCAGGTTTGGACTTGTGCTCGTCGGCTTTTTCTTCTTCGGCAGGTTGTGAATCCGGCAAGACAAGTTTTGGGACAACGGATTCTACCAGCACAGCGGATGATGTGTCACCGATCGAGTTGCGAACCAAACAGAAAACAACCAAGGACATTGTCAGGCCAGCGAGAGGTCGTTTCATTGTTCTTTACTCCGTGTTTTCGAGCATCTTGTGCAACTGTTTGATGCCGCGATACAACAAACCCGCCACGGCTGGCTCGGTTCGCTGCATCTGTGCGGCGACCTCGGCCAGTTTGAGACCCTGAAGGTGATGCAGAATCACAGCCTCTTGTTGAGCGGCTGGCAACTTCGCGATGGCGTCAGCCAAACTGAGCAGTTCTTCCTTTTTCGCCACAAATTGACTGGGCGAGGTTTGCGAACCGGCCAGCCAACTTTCCGCTCGACAGAACGAATCGTCGATTGCCGCGTCCAGTGGTCGCTGTCGTGAAACGTCGCGTTTGGCGCGGCCTTGATGGCGAATGGCGTCGGCGAGATTATTGGCCAGGATCTGCTTGAGCCAGGCACCAAGTTGTGCTTCGCTAGTGCCGCGGAATTGATCTCGTCTGGCGTGAGCGTCCAGCAACGTTTGTTGCACGAGGTCCGAGGCTTCGATGTTGTTGCCCGCGTGTGGCTTCAGATGGGCGCGCGCAAGAAGATAAAGAAACGATCGGTATCGCTGGAGCGAAGGCGCGTCTGTATCGACCGGCTGGGTCATCAAAAAAACCTCGACACGATCCGTGGTCATTATGGCAAAACAAAATCACCAACGCGAATCTTCGTGTTGTGGCGACTTCCGAAGTTTTCTTCAACTTCGGAAGTTGGCGAGTCCGGCTGGATCGTCTTTCGCTGCGACCGTTGCTTGATAAACTCCAAGACGTCTTCGCAATCCTTGACAGGCGAGACACGCGTGTTCTTGTGTATGATCGTGCCGTCTCGGCCGATGATAAACGTCCATCGGCGATGGGTGACGCCTCGATGAGCTTTCACAGCCTTGCCAAATGAATCTCTTTTTGTCCGACCGTCCATGTCCGTGATGGGTGTGGAAGAGCCTTTGCGAAGGGGCACGCCGAACTTACTCGCGATCGCGCCATGGCTGTCGGACAACAGCGTGTAGCTGAAGCCATGGATTTTTTTGAACAGGCGATGCGTTTCCGGGCTGTCCCCGCTGATACCGATGACCTGGACGTTGTATCTGGTCAATTCCTCGATTTGCTTCTGGTACTTTTGTGCCTGCCGAATTGAACAGAATTTGAAATCACCCGGCGAGAAGTAAACGACGATGGGCGTCATGCCAACGTGGTGGGTCGAATTCCACACATGGCCTTCGTCGTCAACCGATTTAAAAACGGGAGCCCGATCGCCGACTTTGAGTTGGGTAACCGCGTCATCCGCGCCGCTTGGAGTGATAGAAGACACGAAAAGACATGAAAACGCCAGTATCGGCAGTATTGATTTGGACAGCGTCGACATCACTTTCTCCCCTGAATTGCGTGAATTGGATTGGCCTCTAACAACCTAAGACGACATTCATAACCAGGGACAGCGCGGGAAATCGCGGTTTTTTGCGGAGTTTTCGCGACTCGGCACGCAAGCCGATCCACGCGACGGTCAATCGTTGCGGTTGTCGCAAGTCGTTTGATCGTCAAAGACTACGCGCCGTAACAGATTTCCGCGCTGTCGAGTCAGTTTTCTTGTCGCCAGCCGGTGTGCTCCAATTACGCTCGAAACAGGGCCTAGTCCTTTCTTTCTTTTCTTTGGCAGGGAATTTGTAATGAGCATGGCCATTCAGCCCTTCGTTGCACCGTCGTCGAAGTGTCGATTTGACTCGACGTCGTTCACAGTCTTTTCCACTTGTCCGCAGTCACGCGAGGCCGATCCGAATCAATACTTGCAAGACGTTGCGCGGGTCGCTCGGTGGAGTGACGAAATTGGCTGCAGCGGCATTTTGATTTACACCGACAACGGGCTGGTCGATCCGTGGCTGGTGAGTCAGACGGTTCTGCGAAACACGCGGCAACTTTGCCCGCTGATCGCCGTGCAGCCGATCTATGTGCATCCCTACATGGTCGCCAAAAAAGTGGCATCGCTTGGTTTTTTGCACGGTCGACGAGTCTGTTTGAACATGCTGGCCGGCGGTTTCAAAAATGATTTGATCGCGCTGGGCGACGACACGCCGCACGACGATCGCTACGTTCGAACGACCGAATACACGTGGATCATCAAGCAACTATTAGAAAGCGACACAGGTGTTACGTTCAACGGCAAGTATTACAACATCGAAAACCTCAAGCTCACACCGCGACTGCCCGACGAATTGCAACCGGGCATTTTCCTGTCCGGCTCATCACCGGCTGGCATGGCCGCCGCCGTTGAACTCGGCGCGACCGCGGTGAAGTATCCCCATCCGTCGGGCGAAGAAACCAGCGTCGGCCCGGACGACGCCCAACAGTGCATTCGCGTCGGCATTGTCGCTCGCGAAGACAGCGATGAAGCGTGGGGTGTGGCACACGAGCGATTTCCCGAAGATCGCAAAGGCCAAATGATGCACCAGCTTGCCATGAAAATGTCCGATTCACATTGGCACAGGCAGCTCTCCGCCAAAGCCGAATCGTGTGAAGAAGAGAGCCCCTATTGGCTTCATCCATTCCAGAACTACAAGACGTTTTGTCCGTACCTGGTCGGCAGCTACGAGCGCGTGGCGATGGAAATCGCGTCGTACACGCGATTGGGCCACCGCACGTTCATCCTCGACATCCCGCCCAGCGAAGAAGAACTGAGTCACATCGGCATCGTTTTCAATCGGGCGCAGGAGTTGGTAAGCAATGACTGAGCTTTTGCATCAATACGCTACACAGCAAGCCGACCGTCGGCCGGACGCAGCGGCGATCGTGATGGGCGACGAGCGGCTGACTTACAGCCAACTTGAAACAGCCAGCAACCAACTCGCGCGTCTATTAAACGACGCCGGTTGCGAGGCGGGAGATCGTGTTTGTTTGTTCATGCCCAAGTGTCCTGACGCGGTCGTGGCGATGCACGCCGTGATGAAAGCCGGTTGCGCTTATGTGCCCATCGACCTGGCCAGCCCCGCGTCGAGAGCGGCCAAAATCGTCGAGTCGTGCGAGCCGCGGTTGGCGATCGTTCATCGATCGGCGGTGAAGCTCTTAGACGGCATCCTCGCCGATTGCGACCAGCAATTGGTCGTTGGCACGTTGGAAGCAGATACACTCGCGGGCGAACACTTTGCCAGTCAATTCAATCGCGCGGACATTGAGTGTTTCTCGGCCGAACCGCTCGACCATCGCGCCACGCCCGACAGCGCGGCACACATTTTGTTCACGTCCGGATCGACCGGCACATCCAAAGGTGTCGTCATCAAGCACGCGAACGTGACAGCTTTCGTCGATTGGGGCCGCGAATATTTTGACGTCAAACCTGCCGAGTGCGTCAGTTGCCATTCGCCGCTGCATTTTGATCTGTCGACGTATGACATTTACGGCGGATTGTCGGCCGGCGCGGAAGTTCATCTCGTGCCAACCGCGTTGAACCTCGTCGCCGCACGAATGGCCGATTTTATTCGCGATTCGGAGCTGACCCAGTGGTTCAGTGTGCCGTCGATTTTGACTTACATGGCCAAGTTCGACGTCGTCCGCCAAGGCGACTTTCCGGCGCTCAAGCGACTGATGTGGTGTGGCGAAGTGCTGCCGACGCCGACGCTCATCTACTGGATGCAGCGACTGCCGCACGTCGAGTTCACGAATCTATACGGCCCGACCGAAGCGACGATCGCCAGCAGTTATTACACCGTGCCTGAGTGTCCGCCCGACGGTTGCGACGAGATTCCCATCGGCGTCGGCTGTGACGGCGAAGAACTACTGGTGCTCGACAACGAACTCAAACCGTTGGCCGCGGGCAAAGTTGGCGACTTGTACATTCGTGGCGTGGGACTGAGTCCGGGCTATTGGCGCGATCAAGAAAAAACCGACTCAGTGTTTCTGCCAAATCCGCAATTGGCCCACGACCGGATTTACAAGACCGGAGATCTGGCCCGACTCGGCGACGACGGCTTGGTCTATTTCCTCGGTCGCGCTGACACACAGATTAAGAGCCGTGGCTATCGCATCGAACTTGGCGAAATTGAAACGGCTTTCAATGCCATCGGCTGCCTGCGCGACTGTGCCGTTGTCGGTGTGGAAACCGGCGGCTTTGAAGGAACGGCGATTTGTTGTGCCTACGTTCCGGAATCTGATGCGGAGATTACTCCGTCGAATCTGCGCCAAAAGGTCTCACAAAACCTGCCCAATTACATGTTGCCGTCGCGTTGGAAGGTTTTCGACACGCTGCCCAAAAACGCCAACGGAAAAATCGACCGTCGAGCGTTGAAGGAGATGTTTGAACAAGATGCGGCTGCTTGAAATTGACAACTCGTGTCTGCCGACCGTCGCTGGCTGGCTTGCCAAGCCGGAGAACTATCAATGGCTACAGTTCGGCGGCGTTCAACAAGTGAGCGAGATTTCGTTGCGCATGATGGCGCAGCGCGACATTCACTGCCTACGCGTATTCACGGCCGACGACGACGAGACACCGATCGGTATCGTCGGCCTCGGCGACATTTCCACCGTCTTTTGCTCGGCCAACCTGTGGTACGTGTTGGGCAACAAAACACAAGCCGGCCACGGATACACGACGCGCGCGGTGTCAGTCATGTTGGACCACGGTTTTGGCTTGGGATTGGAAACCATCCACGCTTGGGCGGCCATCGAAAACACCGCGTCGATTCGCGTGCTGGAGAAAAACAACTTCCAACGCATCGGTACCCGCCGACGTTGTCACCATTTGAACGGCCGGTTGGTCGATCGATATTTGTTCGATCTGTTGGCCGAAGAACACGCTCGTCTAACCGCAACGCCAGCGGCGTGCGCGCACCCCGTTGGGGATTGCGGCTAACCGATGCGGCCTGTGGCCGCAACCAAAACGGGGTCGGGATTCTTTTTTCCCGTCGGCTAGAGCGTCTGTGTTATTTGAAAGATTTCCACCGACAGGAAAAGAGAATCCCGACCCCTTCCATAGGTAACCACTATGAACAACCATGATCTGACACAACGAGTCATGCGACTATTCGCCCAGCAACTCAACGTCGAGCCGCCGACCGCTGACAGCGACATCATCGAGGGCGGCTGGCTCGATTCGCTGATGCTTGTCGACTTGCTGATGCACATCGAGACTCAATTCCAGTTAAACATCGCGTTAGAAGACCTCGACATCGAAAAATTCCGCACGGTCGAGGGAATCGCTGGTTTCATCGCCAGCCAGCAGGAGCAGGCCGATGTCGACGCAGCCTGAACTTCTGCCACATCCCGCCGCCACGCGCCGTGGCATCCGTGCGCTGGAACGAGACGACCTCGAACAAGTCGCCAGCCTTTATGAGCGCGTCATGCGCAGCGGTTCGTCAACGCCGCCGCCGGGACTCGCCGAATGTTTCGAGCGGTTTTTTCTCGATTGTCCGCTGGTCGATCCAGAAATTCCGTCGCTGGTCTACGAAGACGACGGCCGCATCGTTGGTTTCTTGGGTCTGTACGTCCGCCAAATGTTGCTTGACGGTCAGCCGATCCGCATGGCGTGCAGCGGGCATTTTGTAACGGACGAGCAATCCCGCGCAAAGGCCGTCGGAGCGTTTCTCATTCGCAAGTTCTTTCAAGGCCCACAAGACCTGACGATGACCGACGGAGCAACACCCGCGGTCCGTCGCCTTTGGGAGCGTCTGGGCGGGCAAACCGCACTGCTGCAATGCATGCAATGGACGAAGGTGTTTTCGCCCGCCCGATTTCTCTGTCGGCAGTTGGCGGACTGCTCGATTGCGTCGACCATTTTGTGGCCATTTGCTTGGTCGATGGACCAACTGGTGCGACCGCTGCTACGCCGAACTTCGAACGCGACCGATTCGTTGCGGTGCCAAGATTTGACGCCAGAGGACATGACAACCGCCTGGAACGAAATCGGCACAAGGTGTCGGTTGCTGCCGGTCTATGACCGGGGCTACGTCGATTGGCTGATGACCGAAATGCGCCGCGTCAAATCACGCGGACCACTGTTCGCACGAGTCCTTCGAGACGAAACGAACAAATTCGTGGGGTGGTACATCTATTACTTGCCCGCCGACGGCATCGCTCAGGTCGTGCAGATCGTTGCCACTGACGATTACCGGCAAGCGGTCATGGACCATCTGATGCAACACGCCCAACGGCAGGGAGCACTAGCGTTAACCGGCCGTCTCGAAGCCGATCTTGTCGAGACAATTGCCAATCAGCGCTGTTGGATCCGTTACGACGAGCCACTCTCTCTAATTCATTCAAACAACGCGGACATCGTCGCCGCCATCAACGCAGGCCAAGCCAAGCTCACGCGCTTGGACGGCGAATGGTGGACAGGATTCCACCGAGAGCAAGTGTTCTAATCATCAAAACTGTGTGCAAGTCAGATGCAAACCTGTTGCGTTCGTTAGCGCACGGTTTCGAGATCTCGCTTGACAGAAGATCAGGTTTAGCTGCAAATGGGGCATGGCTAGTGGAAAAAGCGAACGTGACGTTAGCGATCTTGATGACCAATCACGGATCGCTCTTCTTGAAGACGTCACATCGGCGTGTGAGCCTTCGAAGTACTCGGTGACGATGGCCGCAATTCTCTTACGGTCGGTCATGATTCTGTCCCTGTGTTGGAGGTATCGAGATAGTCACGCGGCAATGTCTTGCAAACCAAGACCACGAGCAGGATGACGGCGACGCAAAGAACGAAGCCAAAGGCCAGAAATACGCTTCGCAAATCAGTGATCACACCGTCGTCACGGAGTTTGCCAACCACCAAGTAAGGCCATGATCCCAAGAGGCCGGACGCGACATTCAACAATCCAATTGCTGTCGAACGAGCAGCGGGGTCAACGACTTCGAAGGTCGTGGTCCAAAGATTGGACAGATAGAGCCAAAACCCTATTCCATGAACAAACATCGCCACAAGTATGACCGGTATTGAGTCGACGATCGCAACGGTGAACACCGCCGGAATTGCAAGAGTCAAACCCATAATCTGAACCTGGAACCGCCCCGACCTCCACTCCCGCGCCAAGCGGTCCGCCAAGACACCGCCGATCAGAACACCGATCACGGTGCCAATCTGCGGAGCCAGTGTTGCCATTCGGCCAGCGGCTTCGAGTTTCATTTGGTAGTGATCAAAAAAGTGTCGCGGCAGAAAAAAATCCAACTGCTGGACGATATTGCTGGCCAGGACGAATACCAGCGCGACTAACAGAAAACTGGGCACCGACAACACCGTCACTAGCGTCTTTCCCAGAGAGCCGCCAGTACTCCCCAATCCCGAATCGCGGCGTTCTGTCCGCAATGGTTCTCGAAGCCAGCGTATTAGGACCAAGACAATGATGAGTCCGAGTCCTCCGAATACAAACATCGCTTCACGCCATCCGACTCGATCCGCGATCGCTCCACCCGCCCAACCCGCGACGATCAACGAGAAGGGACTCGATAGCAAATAGATACTGACAGCGCGTGACCGATTCCGCTGAGTGAAACAATCGGCCATGATTCCGGCAATCGCTGGAATGCTGGCCGCCTGAGTGGCCGCCAACAAAACTCGCAGCGCCAACAAATCATAGAACCCCTGTGCCAGGCCCATACAAGCTAACGAAGCGCTGCTCATCGTCAACGATAGGATCAAGACGATGCGGCGCCGAAAGCGGTCGCTCAGATACGAGACAAAAATCTGTGCCAGCGCATAAGTAATTTGAAAAGCCCATGCAACTGTATTTAGTTGCAGTTCGCTCAATTTCAGTTCGTCAAGGAGCGGCTTCTGGATGTAATTGATGAGATTGCGATGCGCATAGAGCACGAAGTAGTTGAGAAAGAGCAAGCTCAAGATGAACCAGCGATCGCGCGATCCAGAATCGTCGATGTCCGCCGGTGGAGTTTCTTGGATCATGATCGTGTCTTTGTTGTCTGATGGGATGCAGGCTTGCTGTGAGAACCGAAAATCGTTGTCCTACTACAAAAATCTTTGCGCATCGATCTACTGGCAGTAACTTACAATTTCTCTCAAGTTACGGTGTTTCGCCGATCTGGCATCCTGCGAGCATTGTGGCGGCCTCCAGTTCCCGCCGGAAGAAAAGCAATCGTCGCAGAACTTGTTGGTGGTTTATCAATCCTGTGCGGTCATTCGCTCCGCAACCAAAGCCGCAAGTGTCACCTCGGTCCCCGCCAACCCCAGTGAATAGAACAACGTAATCTCTTCACTGGTCCGCTCTCGGGCGGTGGCACCTGCTACGATCGGCGAAAGCTCTTGCAGGCGATCATGCAATGGGCTTGCAGCAGTGATAAACCGATCGCCGTATTTATCGACCTGGGCCATCGTGTCGGTTACCAACAATGCTGCCCGCTCGGCCACGCTGAGGTCAAGTTCCTGACTGTCTTTGAACTTCGGCCCGATGTTGTTAATGTGCACTCCCGGCTTGAGCCAATCGGCTTGAATCACCGGAGTTGGGCTAACCGTAGCACTGATCAGCACGTCGGCTCCTTCCACCGTTTCGCGCGTTGAGGCGGCTACTTGTACGGATTGGCTCAGCTCTCTGCTCATTTGCTCGGCAAACTCACCACAGCGCTGTGGGTTGCGACTGAACACTCTGATCTGATCGAATTGTCGCACCGCCGCCGCCGCCAGTAATTGGGTTCTCCCTTGTGGTCCAGTGCCGATGAGTCCCAGTACTTTTGAATTTGAACGCGACAGATACTTGATAGCCACGCCGCCGATGGCACCGGTCCGAATCGGGCCCAGTTGAGTTCCCGCGACCAGCGCCTTGATCGCCCCGGTGTCACCACAGAAAACCGCCACCAACTCGTCGCGTTCCGACGATTTGAAGTGCTTCATGTCGTAGGCCCGAAAACCGACTAACGAACCTTCGCCGGTCGAGCCCCCAACGGTAAACACGAATTTTCCAGCTTCTGCCAAGTCGGTATCGGAACGTGCCGGCGCGATTAACGTCTCCGCGGCATGCGACCGAAAAGCTTCTTCCATGCACTTCAACGCTTGCGGCATGCTCAGGTATCTGGCAATGTCATCGTCCGTAATCAACAGATAACTCATTTGGTAGTCCTACTGCGAAGACGAAGGCCGAGAAAGGGTTTCAATGGACGACCATTTTTGCGAGATTCCGCCCATTTCTCAAGCCATGAATCTCTCCCCACTCTCAAGGACGCGTTTCTCTCGACACACGACACAAGTAGGGGACCACGGTCGTTCTCGCGATCCGCATGCACGGAAAAAGACGGCTATGTATCATATTGATTGCACACTTACACCTGTTGTGGACGGGGAAGACGTTTCCGATATTTGGTTCGGCGCCGATCGCGAGCGCTCCAAGCCGCTATACTGGAGAACCAGCTCGGCAGGCGCCTCGCCAGCTATGCGCGAAGGGAAATGGAAGCTGCATCTGGGTTCTCGCAAGATTAAAGATATGGAACTCTACGATCTTTCAGTTGATCCGTCCGAAAGCCAAAACGTCGCCGACCAGTATCCTAACGTTCTGACTAAGCTGAAAGCCAAGTTCGAAGCCTGGGTCGCCGAACTGCCGAAACAATACGAAAAGAAGAAAGGCAAAGAGAAGGGGAAGAGATGAGATTTCGAGAAACTGACAGACTGGTTCTTGCAGCCGCGATTGTCGTTGTGATTTTTGGCGCCGCACAAGCCGCGCAGGGGGACAACACTCGGGGCCCAAAGCACCCAGTTCCGCCGAGCGAGCTGTGGTTGACGTATTCGGGCGCCGAAGGGCCGGGCCAGGGCAAGCACGTTGTTTTGATTGCCGCTGATCAGGAGTATCGTAGCGAACAGGCAATGCCGATGTTAGGGAAGGTTCTCGCGCAACATCATGGGTTTGACTGCACCGTACTGTTTTCCGTCAACGAAAAGGGCGAAGTGGATCCGACCTTGCCGGCTCCACTGAAAGACAAAACAAGACGTCACAACATTCCCGGCCTGAAGCATCTGGCGGATGCCGACTGCGTGATTTGGCTTTCGCGGTTCATGCAGCTTCCCGACCAGCAGATGCAACACTTTCACGACTACTTTGATTCGGGCAATCCGCTTATCGCTTTGCGAACCGCCAACCACGGATTCTGGGGCGGCAAGAAGTACACGAAAAACGACAAGCCGGTGTCGCTACGTGACATGCTGGGCGGAAGCTTCATGGGGCATCACGGCGGTTGGCATCGCGAATCAACCCGAGGTATCATCGTTCCGGAAAACAAGACGCACCCCATCCTGATCGGAGTGAACGACATTTGGGGCACGTCCGACGTCTACCGCTGCCACAACGAAAAGTCTCCTTTTCCCAAAGACTGCACGGCGTTGGTCCTTGGCCAGCCGCTCATCAACCTCAAATCCGACGCTCCACCGAACGCCAAGAAGGAACCTCTGCCCGTCGCTTGGACCAAAACCTGGACGGGCGGCCAAGGCCGTCCGTCGAAGATCTTCCACTTTACTATGGGCTCAGCCAAAGATTTTCAAAACGCTGGAATAAGGCGACCGGCGGATGAGAATTTACCCGAATTCGTATTGTCGTAGTCGCGTA
>CAYFJO010000336.1:0-11983 GCA_964343305.1 uncultured Pirellulaceae bacterium
AACCCGCCGCTGAGGTCGGGTCGTGCGTATTTCGAATTCGGGCAATGGAAATTGTACCACGCGCCCATGTCGACCACGATCAAACTGCCGTCGGCGTCTTCCAGCACGTCGGTCGGATGAAAGTCGTAGTTCGTGCTGACGGCAAAGTCGTTGGTCGATGCCTTCCAAGTCGCGCCTGCCGGTTTCAGCTCATGCTTCTGCAACCGATGAACATTGAATTGCGACGTAATCAATACACCCTGTAAGTCTTTGCCAAAGTAATCCGACCGCAACCGGCAAAACCCGCACAACGCCGCTGGAAACGCCGCGCTGAACTGTTCGACCGAACCAAGCTGCGGGCCGGTGTTGGGCAGTTCGCGCACGCGGTCGTCGTGCAGGCTCGGATACCAGCCGCCATCGATGAAGTGCAGGATCGCGTCACCGGGCGTCTGGTCCATCGTGCCGATCATCGCTCCGCCCGGTAGGAACAACAATTCAACCGGGTTATCAATCCCGCCGCCGCACAGCCACTCGATCTTCGAGCCGTCCGGACGGCACCTCCAGATCAGCGCGGCGCGACCTTCCAGCACGGTGCCTTCCTTCGTCGGAACCTTGTAATCACGCAAACCGTCGGTCCAGTACAGCCAGCCGTCCGGACCAAAGAACGGCCCATGAACGTCGTGTCCAGTACCGTCATGAGCGAAGCCGCTGACGAGCAGCTCCCGCGTGTCGGCGCGTCCGTCGCCGTCCGTGTCCTCGAACACCCAGATCCCCGGCGGGGACGCAACGTACACTTTGCCCTTGTGCCACAGCACACCGGCGGGAAATATCAGCTTGTCGGCGAACACGGTCCGCTTGTCGAACTTCCCGTCGCTGTCCGTATCTTCCAGCAAGGCAACCTTGCACGGCAGCGACTCTTCCAGTTCCTTCCCGGAAATGTTTTTGCCGCTTCCTTCGGCGACGTACAGACGGCCTGCGTCATCGAAACAGGCGAACATTGGAAACTTCACCAGCGGCGCGCCAGCGACCTGCTCGATCACCGCTGCTTTCGGCAGTTGAAACGTATCCTCAATCGCACGAGCATCGCCGTGAAGATAACCGAACAGAAAAGGAATCGTGAAAGCTGTCAGTGCTCGCGTTTTCATTTACAATCTCCAAGAATGGAATCATGTCATTCGCGTTCGCAAAAGGTGTATCATATACGCAAATCGACCCTTATTCGACAGATCGGTGAAGCTGAGGGAATCGAACCGATGAAATACAAATCAAACAACGCCGACAATTCCCGGTATTCTCACTCCTTGATTGATGATCAAGCCGACCCAATTCGTTGGCTGACACCGAGATGAATCAAAACCGATTGAAAACCGTCAGTTTCTTCATTGCCCTAATCGCGTTGGCAGCAAGACATTCTCCAGCATCGACCAGCGCCGAAGAACCCTGGATCGATCTGTTCAATGGGCGAACGACGGATGGATGGACCGCACGCGGTGAAGCGGAGATCAAAGTCGTTGAAAATGAGATTCATCTGACCGCAAAGAAAAACGTCTGGGTCGTCACGGACAGAGCATTCGCCGACTTCATCCTGGAAGCCGAAGTCAAAGTTGCCGGCGGCGACGGTGTCAATTCCGGCATCGCCTTTCGTTGCCAGGGCGAAAAGGGAAAACCGCGCGGATTTCAGTGCGAGATCGACGCGTCTGGGCGCGCGTGGACCGGTGGCTTGCACGCCATCGGCGCAGGCTGGATTCATCCGGAAAACGGTAACGATGAAAGTGTTCAAGCGTTTCTTCGACAATCCAAAGGGAGCTTCAAACGAGACGATTGGAACGGATTCCGAATTCACTGCCAGGGCGATCGAATTCGCATTTCCGTGAACGGCGTCCTGACGACGGACGTGCGCGATGCGAAATTCCAACGTGGATTCATTGGCATTCAGCATCATGGTGGCGGTGGCGTGCATCGGTTTCGTCGCATCCGCGTGAAACCGATTGACACCATCGACTTTAAAGCCGCAATGCCCGCGATCCTGCCCAAAGAAGGGGATGAGGCGCTGCGGACGTTCAAGACGCGGAGCGGATTTCGGATCGAACAGGTGGCCGCCGAACCGCTCGTCCGTGACCCGATTGCGATCGCGTTCGACGAGAACGGCCGGATGTTTGTTGTCGAGTTTCCGGAATACAACCATAAGCACGCTGGATGGCAGGTCCAGCGCAGTGGCGTGGTGCGGATGCTTGAAGACACCGATCAGGACGGCAGATTCGACTGCGGCACGGTTTACGCGGACCAACTCTCTTCGCCCACGGGCGTAGCCTGTTACGACGGCGGGATACTGGTTGCCGCGGCTCCGGAAATCCTGTTCTGCAAGGACACGGATGGCGACGGCCGAGCGGACGTGCGGAAGGTCCTCTTCACCGGCTTCGGAATTTCCGAAAATCGTGGTGGTGGTGCGCGGCTGAACTCAATTCGCTGGGGACTGGACCATCGGTTTCATTTGTCGACTAGTTTCTCAGGCGGAGAAGTGCGGCAAGCAGACGACGAGAAGTCAGACACCGCGTCGCTGCGCAATCGCGGTTTTGCCTTTGATCCGCGGACGCTTGCATTTGAATCAACCAGCGGCAATGGACAGCATGGCCTGGCGATCGACGACTGGGGCCAACGCTTCACCTGCAACAACAGCGATCCGTTCAAACAGGTGATGTATGAGTCTCGTTATCTCCAACGCAATCCACACGTGGAAGCGCCGCCCGATTTTCTGAGCATTGCCGCCGGCGGTAAGTTCACGAAGCTGCACCGCATCAGCCGCGTTCAGCCATGGCGAGTTCTGCGAACACAACTCCGCACAAAGGGGTTATATCGCGGCTCGGACGAAGGCGGTGCGCCGTCGGGGTTCTTCACATCCTCGACGGGCGTGACCGTTTATCGGGGCGACGCGTGGCCGGAAGAGTACGGCGGCAACATCTTTATCGGCGAAGTTTCGAACAATCTCGTGCATCGCGCGAAGCTGATCCCAAAAGGAATCGAGTTTGTCGCGCAGCCCGCGGACGACGACGCGGAGTTCCTGGCATCAAGCGATATGTGGTTTCGTCCCGTGGAACTGGCCAACGCGCCGGACGGAACCTTGTACGTCGTTGATATGTACCGCGAATTGATCGAAACCGCGCTGGCACTGCCGCCGGACGTGCTCAAGCAGCTCAACCATGGTGGCGGCGTCCGGCGCGGCCGCATCTATCGCATCGTTCCGGAAGGATTCAAGCAGCGTCCGCTGCCGAAACTCGGTGAAGCAACAACTGACCGGTTGGTATCATTGATCGAACACCGCAACGGTTGGCATCGAGACACCGCATCGAGGCTTCTCTACGAGCGTCGAGATCGATCGGCCGTCACACCGCTGAGAGCGCTCGCTGGTGAGTCACAGTTGTCCCAAGGCCGGATGACAGCGCTGTACTGCCTTGATGCGCTCGATGCCTTGGACGCAGAGACTGTCCTGAAGGCACTGGACGATTCATCGGAAGGTGTGCGCGTCCATGCGGTGCGGCTGGCCGAACAACTTGCGACATCAACGGCCATTCGCGTGAAGTTGATCAGTATGACGGACGATCCAAGTCTGAACGTGCGCTATCAATTGGCATTTTCGCTGGGCGAATGTAAATCGCCCGCCGCATTGGCCGCGCTGGCCAAACGTGACGCCGGTGATCGCTGGATCCGATTCGCCGTGCTCACTTCGCTCAGCGAAGGCGCGGGCCAGGTTTTCGCCATGCTGCTTGAAGACGAAGTGTTCCGTCAAAGCGCCCATGGTCGTGAATTTCTAAACACACTGGCTCGTCAGATCGGCGCGGCGAATCAAAAGAATGAACTTGCGGCGATTGCGAAAACGATCAACGCCCTTTCCGAGAAGCCGCTGCAGCACGCGATGTTGCGGTCGTTGATCGAACGACAAGACCGTTCAAATCGAAGGCAAATCCTCGCTAACGCCGGCAGCGGAACGCGGCAGATCCTGGATGAGTTGCTGGCCGACGCGAGAGTAACAGCCGGTGACCGGACTCTTTCGGCGACGAAGCGTGCCACGGCGATCCGCAGCCTGGGCTTAGACGAGTTCCGCAATGTGCAGACTCTATTCTCCGACCTGTTGGACCCGCGCCAACCGCCGACAGTTCAGTCCGCAGCGTTGGAAACGCTCGGCGGCTTCAGCGACGCTGCCGTGGCCGAGCTGGTACTGAAGGTGTGGCGCGGCTTGAGCCCGCAACTTCGCGCACAGGCCACCGAGACGTTGCTGTCCCGTCGCGTCTGGGTGTCGGCGTTTCTTGACGCCGTGCAGCAAGGCAAAGTGGCTCGCGGCGATGTTGATCCCGCGCGGATCGCCTTGCTGAGAAGATACCCCAGCGACGACATCCGCCGGCGCGTGGACGAGCTGTTCCAGGCCGTGTCCTCTCAGCGTGCCGAAGTAATCAAGCAGTATCAACCAGCGTTGCAATTGACCGGCGATCGCGCACGTGGCAAGGCGGTATTCAAGCAGGTGTGTTCGAAGTGCCACAAGCTGGAAGGCGTCGGCACGGCGCTCGGCGCGGAGCTGACAGCCATCCGCGACCGTGGACCCGCGGCGCTGTTGTTGAACATCTTGGATCCGAATCGGGAAGTGAAGCCAAAGTTCCTGACCTATGTCATTGCAACGAATGACGGCCGAGTGTTGACCGGCATGATCCAGTCAGAAAACGCCAACAGCGTTGTCCTTCAACGCGCGGATGGCACGTCCGTCGCCGTGCAACGCACCGAGATCGAAGAACTGCGCAGCACGGGCCTGTCGTTCATGGCGGAAGGCCTGGAAAAGGAACTCAACAAACAAGCGATGGCCGATCTGCTGGAATATCTGGCCAATGCAACGACAGGTTTGCAGGCGAAAGCGACGAAACCATCGTACAAGATCGCGACGTTTCGCGTGGACATTACCTGCCCGTTGGGACATCCTTTGCTGGCACGCAGGCAGGGTGTCGCCAAATCGATCGCTGACCCACTGTATGCCCACGGCATCACACTGCTGGGCGCCGGTCGCCCCATCGTTTTGGCAGCCATCGACTGGTGCGAGATTCGCAACGACGCGTACGATCATTGGCGGGATCTTCTAGCGAAAGCAGCAGATACAACACCCGGGCGTGTGGTGCTGTGCGCAGTGCATCAGCACGATGCCCCGTTGCCCGACATCGGTGCACAGAAACTGCTGGACAAAGTCGGTTTGACCGGCGAAATGTGCGACCTGGAGTACTACGAACAGACGGGACAACGCATCGCAGCAAGTTTGCGCGACAGCCTTAAACAAACGCGATCCATCACGCATCTCGGTCTCGGACAAAGTAAGGTTGATCGCATTGCGTCGAACCGGCGCGTAGTTCTCGATGACGGCACGGTCACCTTTCGCCGCGGAAGCAACGGCGGGACCGACCGCATCAATCGAGAGGCGCCGGAAGGTCTGATCGATCCCTGGCTGAAGACGATCAGTTTTTGGGATGGTGATCAGCCCGTGGCAGCAATTAGCGCCTATGCAACGCATCCGATGAGCCATTACGGACGGGGAGCTGTCAGCGCCGACTTTGTCGGCCTGGCGCGCGAACTTCGCCGCCGAGATGATGTATCGGTGCATCAGATGTATGTATCGGGATGCAGCGGAGATGTAACGGCTGGCAAATACAACGATGCGTCTGAGGCTAATCGCGCCGTACTGGCACAACGTCTCTACAACGCCATGCGGGCAGCCTGGAAATCGACCAGGAGAGTTCCAATCCGGCACATTGCACTTCGGCGGGCGCAACTCGATCTGGAATTTCGCAAGACGGCTGAATTCACGGAAGCGGCGATGCAGCGCGTGCTGAATGACAAAACTGCCAGCAACAAAGCGCGAGTGGCGGCGGCGATGGGGCTTAGCACGCGCCAGCGCATCGAGGCAGGCCGCGCAATTGACATGCCCTGTATCGACTTCGGTCCAGCACAAATCGTGCTTTTTCCTGGTGAATCATTTGTGGGCTACCAGATTCTCGCCCAGAAAATGCGGCCCGATTCTTTTGTGATGTCAATTGGATATGGCCAGTGCTGGCCCGGTTATCTGCCAACAGAGTCGGCATTCGAAGACAAATTCGACGGTCATTGGTTGTGGGTCGCACCAGGTGCGGAAGCACGTATCACAGCAGCACTTCAACATGTACTGCTGGCCAGCGAGTGAACGTATCACAAAGTACCTGTATGGACTAGCCGAGTGGCTTTGTAGATTCGTCTGTGGTGTCGCAGAAGTTGGTTATTTGTGGCGGATTTCGCCCGGATTCGGCGCTCTTGCCCTTCGGTTGTTCAAAAACCGAATTTTGATGTTTGATGAACAGCCCGAGAGTCATTCACAAATTCGACGCATTGTCACGTTCAAGAGCATTTGTATTCCGAGATATAGAGCTCGCGCTCTCAGCCCTTAATCGTCGTCCAGTAGGTCAATAAGCCAAAGTGCGCCGAAAAACGTAATCCAACCTTTGAGTGAATTCAGCTCGTCGTGCGTTTGTTTTGATCTGTTCCTTGTCTCACCTAGTTCGTTTTGAAGCTTTTCTAACGGAGTTTCTTTATCGGTGCACGCATCAGTTGTTGCCGTCGTGGCGGGTTCTGTGTCGCCGATAAACCACTTGGTTATGTCCGTTTCGTGTATACGCTGATCTAGCTCCTTCATTGTGATCTCGATTAGGCCTTCTATCGGGCCAAAGCTGGCTCAAACACTCGCGCGGCACAGTGACATGAAACTGACGATGAACATCTACACACATGTTGAAATGGATGAGCGAGCCAGCGCGATCAATGGCCTTCCGACTCCCCCGTTGCTTCAGTCCCTAACGTCACCAGAGACCCCAGATGTCCATCCGTTTGTACAAGGGTTTGCCAAAAATCCGGCGTTGGATGACGCAGACTGTCGCTTGACGGCACAAAGCGACCAAACCCAAGACGGCGAACACACGGATGAAGACACAAAGAAACCCTTGGAAAACCAAGAGTTTGACACGCCATGTCTTCTCTTGTCACTATGTGACGCGAGTAGCGGAGGAGGGACTCGAACCCCCGACACGCGGATTATGATTCCGCTGCTCTGAACCGACTGAGCTACTCCGCCGTATGCTCGTTCTACACCGTTCGCCCGCGTCCAATCGTTGCGGTGCATAACATCAACATCGTGAAATAATATCGGATATTCGCGCTCCGGCAAACCGCCCCGATCTCTTTCGTCGAGATTTGTCGATCGCGACGGGTATTCAACTTACGGTGTTGGACGGACTCTCCCACCAAGGCATGGGACCACCAAATGTCAGCGGTGGCAAAGGCGTCTGTCCCTCAATGGACTCTTCGTCGTCGCGGGCGTTCGGCTCTTCCGTGACAAGATCGCTTTCCACCCACGAACCAGAGTCCTGATCGTCGGTAGTAGGATCGTCATATTCAATGTGCGAATCTTCCACGTCGTCTTCATCGCTGGTGCTTGCCGCGGCGGCCAACAGTTCGTTGACGTCCCGATCTTCCTCAGACGCGTTGGCGTGGTCGGGCAACTGCCGAATCTCGGCACCAACGGATTTGAACAATTTCAAAATGTGTTCATGACAGGTGAACAGAATGAGCTGGTGCCCTTCGTCGGAAAAATCTCGCAACGTTTCGGCCGCGGCTTTGGCTCGGTCGCCGTCGAGATTCACCAGGACGTCGTCCAAAATCAGCGGCAAGCTCGTCTTGCGCTTTGCAAATTGCGCGACCAACGCCAGCCGCAAGCTCAAGTAAATCGCTTCACGCGTGCCTTGACTAAGAACTTCGACCGACAGCTTCTGACCTTCCGCGTCGTTCACCCGCAACGCGTTTTCGTCATAAGGGGTATATAGTTTCACATAGCGCCCGGCCGTGATCTGTTTCAGATACCTGGTCGCATCACGAAGCGTTTCGGGCTGGCGTTCCGATTCAAAGTGTGCCTGCATCTGCTGGACTAACAGGCTGACAACCGCTAATGATTGCCAGCGCCGCACTGCTTGTTTGAGCTTCTGCTGGACGCAGTTCAATTCGAGACGAGCTTCGGCCAGGCGGCGGTCTTCGGCCAACGATCGCATCTCTTGAGTCCACTCGCCAAGTTGCTGGTGCCCTTCGGCAACCTCCGCTTGCATGACTTCGACTTCGGCCATGATTTCATCCCAACGACGCTCCAGGTCCGCATCTTCGAAGTTCTCCAGAAGCTGCTCGACGTCCGAGATTCGATCCCCACCTCCGACAACCGCCACGATTCTGTCCTGCAATCCGTTGTGCTGCTGGCGTAATGCGATGGCTTGCTCGTTTTGGGCAATCAGATCGCGCAGCGCGTCTTCGTTTGCGACGCCCGCCGTTGTGAGCATCTGTTCGCGGCGTCGTGTGAGTTGCCGGATGCGTTTGCCACACTTTTTTCCACGCGTTGCCAGCCGTTGAAATCTGCCGCGTAGTTTTTTCTTTCGCTCCAGCGCATATTGCTGATCCGAGGCCAGATTCAACAAGCATCGGAGTCGTGCCTTCGGATCGTTTCCTTCGATTTCCACCCCAGTTTCTTCACTCAATTTATCGATCCGTTGGCAAATTGATTCGTAGTCTTGCTGGCGTTGTTGAAGCTCGTGGCGTCGAGTTTCACGTTTCTCCCAGATCACGGCTGCCTGTTCGTAAGCGGCGATCATGTCTCGAATGTTGTCCGGTTCCAGATGCGTCGGCAACCCAACGGCCTGCAACACATCGGTCCATCTTTGCCGGGCTCCCGTCAGTTCGTCGGTGGCTTCGCTCACACGAATGGCCGCTTCGTTACACCGCTGTTCGGCCGCCTGCAGTTCCGCGCTGACGGGAAGCATTTCTTCCAGCCGTTCGAGTTGTCGTTCCGAATCCTGAAGGCGGACATCCAACGGCTGGTCACTATCGGCCAATTGCAAGTCCAGTTCGTCGCGCTGGACAACTTGCGTCGAAATTTCTTCTCGCAATCGTTCGAGTTGCTGACTACATGTTTCCAGTTCTTTAGCCAAATTGCGTTCGATGTTCATCTTCGTCGCGATCGCAACACACCAGCCACCCGTTCCAAGGACGACCAACAGCCAACCGACGACGCTGGACGACGTCCAAAACATGCCGATCAGAATCAGCATGATTCCAACGACGAACGGCACGCCCAGTCCGACCAATTGCCACACCGGCAGCACTTGCCGCTCGAGCAACTCGTCGACCTCGATTTCCAGATCTTCCTGTGTACGTTCCAGCTTTTCGATTCGCTCGTCGATCTGGATTCGCTGTCTCAACAATGAAACTTCCTCGCCCACTTCGTCAATCGAACGGTGCAACTCACCATCGGCGCGGCGAGAGAGCGTCGTGTTCAAGCGGACCGCCAACTGGTCAGATTCGCGACCGATCTGATCTCGCTCGCGGACCGCGTTCTTCACTTGTTGGGCGGCCTCCCGCAGGTGCAACCCCGGATCTTCCAACAAGGTAAACGTCTGCCGTGAGAATTCTGGAAGCGATCCCGATACGCTTTCGATCGGAACTCCGCTGGCCTGGCAGGTCACGTCCAACTCGCTGGTCAGCGCGTTGATTTCATCTTCCAGATGTTCCGCCTGGCGCTCGAGCGATGAAATCCATTTGAGATGCTCGCCGCATGCTTCGATCCTGGCTAAGTTGGCGCAGACCCCGCTGTTGAGTTCCAGCGACAGGGCTTCGCCGCGAATGTCTTGTCGTTTGCGTTTGATGTTTTGGATCTGCGTTTCGCGTCGCTTGAGTTCGTAGTTGACTTCATCAAGTTGCCGCAAGAGCTGATCGTCCACGTCCGCGGGCACACCGAGCACAGCAAGTTGTTGATCGACCTGTTGTCGGGCACGCCAAGGGTCGCGCACTTGCACGGCCAGTTCAATGTTGCGTGCTTCGATTTCCAGGCGCTTGATTTCGTGATGGATCTCGGCCGCTTCCTGGTCGAACCGCTGGCACTGCCCGGCGATCTCCAACCAACGACTCGCACCGGCCGTCAACTCGTCGATCTCCACCGACAATCGCTCATGATCGTCAAACAACGCGGCGATTTCCGAGGGTTGTCCGTCTTCGTCCAAGATCTTCCGACGCGTCGCACTCAACTCACGCAGCACTTCCGGCAACGACACGCGATCGAAGCCGGAACTCAGATCGAACAACAAGTCGGCGGCCTGAGTGTCGTTCAACGTGCCAAGCTGTTGGATTTCACGCAACCCAATCGCAAAGACGTTGTTAAAGATGGGCTCGTCGACGCCGGACAACAATTTGTCAAGCAGCGGCTGTCTGTGGACCGTTCCGTTTTCGTCGGTCAGCGCGGGTTCATCGAAGCTGCGCCGGCGAGCTTCGTGGCGTTGAACTTCCAAATTGCCGTGCGCCGACGCGACGTAGATCGAGCCGCCGGCAAGTCCACCGTGAACGGGTGGCAAATATTTTTGGCGGCGTTGCGGTGAAAACCCATAGAGTACCGAGCGAACAAACTGGAGCAATGTCGTTTTGCCAGCTTCGTTGCGGCCAAAGATGACCGTCGCGCTGGCCGGCAAGTCACTCACAGACAAGCCAGACCAAACGCCAAATCCATCGATGTGAAGATCGGTGATCTTCACGGTTTACTCCTTATCATGGTCACGCCGCATCATCGCCGCGCAGTAGATCGATTCCGACCGTCATCGCGTCACGCAAAACATCCCGTCGCCGGCCCGCGTCCGTCAATTTGACCGTCGACGACAAACTGTCCGCTAATTCCTCTGACAGGAACTCGCGCAGTTCGATCGGCGTGGATTCGCTGTCCTGAAGCTGGCGAACCGCGCCAATGAATTCACCGAGCAACGTCTCCTCGTTCTGCCAAGACGCAGGTGTCTCGGTGGGAGCGTCCACATCCACGGAGACAACCCACAGTTTGGAGGACACCTCCTCAAACTCGTGCCGAAGCCAGTCGCTCAACTTATCACCGATCGAACTCAGCGATAGTGACGTGTCCAACGACTGAAGGCCCAGAATCTTCCAGTTTATCAATCGAGCCTGCTCCGACGCTTCGTCGGTCAGCATTAGCATGCGTGTGCCCAATTGCTCCTTGATCTCGTCCATGGTCGCCGAGTCGTTGATCTTCAATTGCTTGACTTCCCATCGCACGACGTCTGTTTCACCGAATTCGACATCGCAACTGCCATCGCCTGCAATTGTCACGATGTTACATCCATGAGGGCCGGATTCCTTTGGGTTGCGGCCTTGTGGTGTACCGGCGAAATGAAGCTGGCCGTCCAACGCATCTCGCTGATGTCGCCCGCCGAACGCCCAATAGTGGATGTTACTCTTGGCGGTTTGTTTTGGCACCGTTTCCGCATGTCCGGCAACGATTCGACAGCCATCCGAGTTGCCGGACGGCAGATCCTTCGCGCGAATCTTGCTTGATGAAACTCCGCTCAAGCCAACTAGAGTCGCGACAATTTGACCATCTCGCGAATGTTCAATGATGTCCACCGTCTTGTTGGCAAATCGATAAACATTGTCAGGCAATTCAATTGGACCGGGCCAGCACTGCTCGCGATCGACGTCGCCGGTTGCCCAATAAACGGCGACGTTGTGCTGTTTCAGTTTTTCGAATTCATCCAAAAGAAATGTAATCGCCCGTGGGCCCGCCGCTTCCGCATCGATGACATCACCCGACAGGATGACAAGGTCGACGCGTTGATGGATCGCCGCGTCAAAGATCTTTTGCGCCGCCTGCTGAGGGGCATCCACCAGCAAGTCGCGCATCCCAGGTGGAATGTGGGTGAGCCCTGAAAACGCTTGCTCAAGGTGCAGATCTGCTGCATGAATGAATCGGATTCGGTGCATCATTTTTTCCGCGCGCACGAAAACCTAGTCTTTGTGGGGGAGGGAGTTTAGCGAGACTCAACGAATCAGACCAGAGCGCATTTGTAACATATCGACGCAACTGGGTGCATAAACAGAATTGCGCAGGAGTCAGATTTGTTGGAAAGTGTCAATATGA
>CAYFJO010000337.1:0-11936 GCA_964343305.1 uncultured Pirellulaceae bacterium
AGTGACATGTCGGAACTGGCTGCGGCCGGTGCTTTGTTCGCGCGTGTGTCGTGCCGCAAGGCAGGCCAATTGAAAGTGGCTTACATGATTTCAGCCAGTCGCTTACCAACACTCGACGCCGCAAACTTTGTACGTCGCGCCAACGCGTGCTGGCACCATCCCGTGGGCCAACGTTTGGCTCGCGACGCCGATCCCGTGGTGCAAATCACGCGAGAAGATGCCGGCAAATTCTGCCGCTGGCTCAGTGACCGAGAAGGGGAAACCTATCGCTTGCCCGTCGTCGGCGAAAGTGGAACGAAATCAGTCGCCGGCCTTTACGAGTGGTTTGCGGACGATTCCAATCCGTCACAACTGCGCGGTGATGCCAGCCACTCAGCAACCGCCGCAACGCCCAACCACCTGCTTGGTTTTCGCATCGCGATTGGGGATCCATCGCGATCATAGACGCCCGAATCTCTTGCGAACTCACTCCTGGACATACTCAGCAGCCGGCTTGATATCGTCCGGTTGCTGTTTGGCCACTTTGAGAAACTCGTCGACACACGGCGGACAACAAAAACGGTACTCTTCTCCATTGATGATCCAAGTGCACTTGGGGTTCGCCTTGGTCTGTGTGATGGGACAAATGCGATCTCCCGTCCGCGGATTGCGGTCGTGAACTGATTCAAATCCACGAAACTTCTCCGAGGCGGTCTTCGATCCGTTCGCCTGGATGTCCGAGTCGGTGTACAGCCCGCCGGCGGTCAGATACAGCTCGCGCTCTTTCGCATTGGTTACCTTCGCAGGCATCGCGGAAAAAGACGGGAGCAAATCAACGGAGAGACCTCTCACTTGCAGGTGTCGTAACGGTATTGAAACGCAGTCTAACAACCAACTCTATCTGTAAAACTCATGGTTGCCGATCGTTTGCCCGTCTTGCATATTGCCAAGCCGTTGATACACACCCAGGTTCGTTGGGTCCGAACTGAAATCGGTTTGCTCGTGGAAAAAATGCACGGATCCATCGCACATCAGGAACATGGACCCGTGTGGGTGCATGCTGCTGAACCCCGCGGCACCAAAAGCTTCGCAAGAAAGATGATAAGTCTGCGGAGTCGAATTCATTCGATAATACGTGGTGCCCACAACCATCTGGCCACCAGTAAAATGACATTGGTCCCACCAATCGACGCCCGTCCAAACAGCAGCGTAGTTCTCCCAATTGCGTTCACCCGCGGCAAACGTGTAACTAGTCCCGTCCGTGATGTCCGCGAAGCTTGCTGGCTTGTCGTATCCCAGCAAGCCATTGCCGCGTAGTTCCCTTTCCGTCCAAAAACTGCTAGCAGGGCGCCAAAAAGAACCAAACGAACCAACGTAGTTGGATATTGAAGTCGAGATACCGGATAGTCTGGAAGGCGGCGGCACGGTGTGCCAAGACCCGGCACCCGTCCATGGTGCGGGGGCAAATCCCGAAAACTCACGAAAACGATGACACACTTCGTTGCGCTGGTCGGATGGACAGATAAATCCCGTTACGGGACTCTGAAAACGGATCTGATGGTTCGGGTTTTCCAACACAAGCTGTAAAGAATTTCGCTCAGGGTCAACCGCGTCATACAATCCCGCATTTTCCATAAACGGCAGCAAGTACACTGCCCAACCCCATGCTTTATTGTCTGATGCACTTTTGCTGCTACGCCGGAATCCGGCTGGGAACTCTCTCTTGATGTCGTGAAACTCGTGCAACGCCAGCCCGATTTGCTTCAGGTTGTTCTTGCAATGGGATCGACGCGCGGATTCACGGCTATACTGGATCGCTGGCAGCGCCAAGCCCATCAACAGACCGATGATGGCAATGCTGACCAATAATTCAACAAGGCCAAACGCACGACGTTGGAAGTTCGCGAGTTGCATCACTGCGCCGAATCGATGTAAGGAGAGCATCGTTTCACTGGTTCCAAGTCACCTATTCTAATATAAATGATCCGATGTGGCAACTTATTTGCGGCTTGGGGAAGTGGCCTAATTCCGCGCAAGACTTCCGAAGTTTTCCGAAACTTCGGAAGTCTGAATGGGCAAACTAGGACACTACCCGGCTTGGGGAAGTATCCAAATTCCCACGCCAGATTTCGCTTTGGTCGCGGTGGATTTCTCGATAGACTGGGGTCTTCCACCCACCATTCCTTCCTCGACTGTCCTGCCGTGTACAACAGTATCTTTCCGTTCTTTTTGTCGGCCAAGATGGCCAACTGCCACTCGCTCAGCATGCACCCGGACGGTCGGCGATTTGCCGTCGTGGCGGCCAACAAGGGAAGCAATGGCAACGGATCGCTTTCGCGCAGGAGCCGTTGCGAGGGCCGATGGATTAACCGAATTCAAAGCGCAGCAACCGGCAACCCCTCAACGATGATCCCCCTCTACCCAAGAAACCTGAGAAACAAAATATGAAAAGCAAATCGCCCCGCCAGAGAACTGCCTTCCTGATTCTCATCAGTCTACTCGGCAACATAAACACCAACGCCGCCGAGCCATTCAAGTCGCATCCAGCGATGCGGCCGTTACCAGAATCATCGGATCGGCCACTCGCCAAAGGGCCAGCGTTTCACGTCGATGCCGTGAAAGGAAGCGACGAGAACGATGGAGCCAAGGAGAAGCCGTGGAAGACAATCACGCATGCACTAAAGCAGATCAGCGCGGGCGATACGCTCTATCTGCGCGGCGGCACGTATTACGAGCGGGTCTATTGCGCGGTTGCTGGGACGGCCAACAAGCCAATTACGATTCGCGCTTATTCCGACGAGTTGGCGATCATCGACGGTTCATTTCGTGAATTCTTCGAGAATCCCGTCGATGCCTGGGAGCCTGTCAAAGGCGGCGCGGCGGGTGAGTTTCGTTCCAAACGGGGTTACAAAAATCTGCGCAACATTCACGGACGCTTTGGCGATTCAATGGTTGGGTTGCAGGTTTACTATTACATCGAAGACCTGCGCGGCGAGCGATACGTCGGCCCCGGCATCTGGTACAACGCGTCCACCGGGCATATCCATGTACGGTTGGCTCATTATGAAACGTCGGGACTGATTCGGGCACGCACGCCGTTGACGCTGAAATACCTGCCGCACCGGCTGCACAAACTGGAAAGCTACAAGGGCGAAACCGATCCTCGCAAGTTGCCCATGATCATCGCGCCGTTCAATTCGGTGCCGCTATTTGTCGACGGTGCGCAACACGTGACGTTTCAAGATCTGGTCATTCGAGGCGGCGGTCACGATGTGGTCGATATCCGGCATGGGCAGACCGTCGAATTTGACAACGTCACTATTTACGCGGGGGCGTACGGACTACGGGCGCGCAATACGGGGCCGATGAAACTACACAACTCGGCGATTCGAGGCAGTGTTCCGCCCTGGAGCACACGAGGCGAAACGTCGCTGCGCGAGTATCCCTGGCGGATCGAAGCCAAGAACTTGACGCGATTGAACACTCATGCGTTGCTCATCCCGGCCGCCGGCGATGAATACGCCGTCTATTACTTTCCCTACAACAACCGCTGGGATATTTCCAATTCCGAGTTCACCGACGCCCACGACGGCGTCTATCTGGGGGACATCGACGGACTGAAGTTTCATCACAACTACGTGCATAACTTTCAGGATGACGGGATTTATCTGTCGAGCTTTCGGAACTTGCATCAACCTCAACATGGCCCCCGCGAGGTTTACCAAAACGTCATCACCGGCTGCCTGATGGCGTTTGCTTTCGGTGGCGACGGGCACCTGACCAGCGACGTCCATGTCTATCGCAACATACTGGATGCTTCCGCCACAGTCGCTGACCACGGAGGCCCGCCGTGGGAAGGCATGCGCTGGTACCACAACACGATTCTCTCCAACCCGCTCAACTTGTTTAGCCTGCGACACACGAAGCCGGGGCAGACTTGGCAGGTGTACAACAACCTCGTTCTGCTAGGCAAAGCCACAGCCGGCAAACCGCAAGAAGGAGCTGAATGGGGCGGCAACTTTGCGGGAGATCCAAACTTTACCAAGCCGGGTGAATTTCGCTTGCCAACCGGAAGCAAGGCCATCGATGCCGGCACGCCAATTTCGACTGATTGGCCTGATCCACTGCGCGGTAACGAGAAGGGTAAACCTGACGCTGGTGCGATTCCGTTTGGCAGTGATTCGCTCAAAGTTGGCCGCCACAAACGCTTGTCGTTTTGAACTCAATCGCCTGTTTTTGGATCTGAAAATGTTACGACGATTCTTGCTGATTCTGCTTTGCTCCTTTTTCCTTGGCTCGATCGCAGTCGCTGATGAACGCGTTGAATTGACCGTTGATTCAAACTTGCACGAAGCGGCCAAGAGCGCGTTGGCGGACCTGACGGGTGCGTTGCGTCAGCAGGAAGTCGAGGTTATTCGCAACACGACGGTGGCAAAAGGTAAGAATACCCGGCTCGTGATTGGCATCGCTGGCCAATCGCCATCAGTCGACCAACTGCTCGAACAGAATAAGATCGGCGTGCCGAGGCAAAGTGAGTCGCTATGCGTGGCCAAAGTTCTGTCCAAGGCTGGTACGACGATCGTAATTGCAGGGCGAGATGATCGCGGGTTGAGCTACGCGCTGCTAGATGTAGCGCGGGTGATTGAAATGGCGGACGGCAAGGCAGAGTGGCTCGATGCGATTCCGACCGGCGTCGAAGAGCCGTGCTTGCGACACCGCAGCGTGACCGTTCATTCGGCCAATCGCGATCTTGAAGAAGACTGGTATTACGACGAAGCGTTCTGGCGCGAATACTTCGCCATGTTGGCCCGCGGTCGGTTCAACAATTTCACACTGACGTTTGCTGACCAGATGAACTATCTCAATCCGGTGTATGCGCACCTGGTCGACGTACCGGGATTCGACGACGTAAAGGCGAGTGACGTCACGCCAAATGGAAAACGACGCAACTTGAAAATGCTGCGTCGCATTACCGAGTTGGCCGACGAGCGAGGCGTCGATTTCACGTTTGGTGTTTGGACGCAACAACCCGTGGAAAAGTTTGGCGGTGAGATCACCGTGAAGAACATGCCCAAAGGCCGTCGCTTCATGGAATATTGCTCACGTGGGTTGACGGCGGTGTTGAAAGCATGTCCGTCGATCGACGCAGTGCAGTTTCGCATGAATGCCGAAAGCGGCATCGACGAGGATGAGCAGACGGATTACTACCAATCACAGTTCGATGCCATTCGCAACTGCGGTCGACCGATCAAGTTGGAATTGCGCTACAAAGGACTTCGCCAGGAAACAATCGATCAAGCCATTAAGACCGGTTTGGATCTAAAGGTTTCGACCAAGTTCTGGTGCGAGCATCTTGGTCTTCCGTATCATCCTACGGCAGAAGACACGCACTATCGCGAGAGTCGTTATGGATACGGCGCGATGCTCGCCAAGCCGCGTGACTTCCGAGTGACTTATCGGCTCTGGACCGTCGGTTCGCATCGTTTGTTGTTGTGGGCCGATCCCAACTACGCTCGCCGGTTTGCAGAAAGCTGTCGCCTTGGTGACGGCGAGGGTTTTGAAATCTTCGCCCCGCTGACAAACAAGGGCTACGAGAACAAATCCGGCAAGTGGCGGATTTTCGCCGATCGTTCGTACGAGTCTTATCGTTGGGAGCAGCAGCGGTATTGGTTTTACTATCTCGCGTTCGGACGCATGGGCTACAATCCAAAGTGCAACGCCAAAGTGTGGCAGCGCGAACTGCAACATCGATTTGGCCGCGCGGCCAATGACATCGAAGATGCGTATCAAAATGCTTCACAAATCTTACCGCTCATCACTGCCACGCGCATGCCCAGCGCGAGCGAATGGCGCTGGTGGCCCGAAATGGACACTGGCGGTCGGCTTCAAGAGTACATGCACACCGCACCTGGCGACACCGCTCAGTTCTATGGCATCCGCACCTGGAAGAAGACCGACGATTGGTGGCGAGAAGCGTGGGACGAGTTTCCGCCAGGCTTTGTCGAAGATGTGGCGGACGGGAAGTTGACCGGAAAGTGGACACCGTCCCAAGTCGTTACTCAGTTGAATGGATTAGCAAAAGCGACGTTGAACGCGTTGAGAAGAGCCGGAGCCAATGTCGGAAACAAGAGTGACGCCGAGTTTCTAGCCACGCAACTCGATCTAAGTGTTCACGCCTGGCTCGCGCAGTTTCACGCTGAGAAAACGATGGCGGCCATGCAATTGGGTTTCTTCCAAACCACGGGCGAAAGCGGCCGACTACCGGTCGCGAGAGATCACATGCAAAACGCCCGATCAGCGTGGCAGCGGATCGTTGCTGCAACCGATGGCGTGTACCACAATGACCTCGTCTTTGGCCACACCAAAGGAAGCAAGCGGAGCCGAGGCAGCCACTATCACAGCGGCCACTGGAAGGACCGTTTGCCAGAAATCGACGCCGACATTGAAGATCTGGATGCGCTGATCAAAAAGCACCATCCGCTTGCCGACCGATACAAACCGTTTCCCGCAGAAAAGCTGTCTGAATTTCCCCCTAACATCGATCACGAACCCATCGAATCGGTTTCTGTTGGCGAGGACCTGACGATCCGCGCGAAAGTCGCAAGCCGGCGTCCGATCAAACTCGTTCGACTACATTTCCGCCCGCTGGACCAAACCGCCGATTGGCAGCACATCAACATGAAAACTCTGAAAGGCGACCAGTACGAGGCCATCGTTTCGTTCGACAAGGTAAAACCGCGCTGGGATTTCATGTACTACATTGAGGCTCTCGATGATCGTGCTGGAACGCTCTGGCCGTCATGGCAAGAGCAACAGCCGTACGTTGTCGTCAAGGTAAATCCGGCGGCCAGAAACCGGTCTACCCCGGCCCGTCGCATAAATCCATGAGCACTAAGGATGGTAAAGTACGATTGTCATTTGCTCATGCTACGGGGTTGAAAGCTCGCGACGAGAAACCGCCAACGGGGTTTCAGATTGCCGGCGACGGTCTTTCAAGGCGCATCGCTGACAGCTTTCAAGGAGACGGGATCACGCCCTTTGCCGTGCGGTCGCCGATGATGAAGTGGCCGATTGGCTTATCGGCCGAGTCGGTGATGAGCCAAACGGCTCCGGGTCGCGTCTGCTGCCGCTTGCGATTTCCGGCCGGGATCGTGCCGTAAGGTTTTGGCTCGCCTTGGCCGTCCATCCAGAAAAGTTTTACTGGCTGCTTTCGTTGATTGATGAAGAAAACGTCAAACGGATCACCATCGGGTCTCGAGGCGGGTGCCTCCTCGGCGGCCCGCCATTTGAGTTTCGGAAGTGATTCGACGCTGGCCGCCACCTTGGGGGCAAACGAGGTCGGGCCCAGCTTGCGGAGTTCGGCGAGCTTGGCCGCGTGTACAGGCGTTGTCGCGAGATTCTTCCATTCGTAACGGTCTGCCTTGCTGTCGTAAAGCTCTTCGTCGTCACTGGCGTAGTGGATCAACCGCCAATGCTCAGTGCTCAATCCGTAACTGCCAGGATCACCCAGGTAAGTGATCGACGCATGTGGCCATTCGGCTTTCGGATCTTTCAGCAGCGGCACTAAGCTTGGACCATCATTATCGGACTTGTCAGGCAAGCCAGCGAGTTGTGTTAGCGTGGGAAAGAGGCTAAGGAGGTTGACTGGTTTCGCGCAAGTGCTTCCGGCCGTGGCCCCCTTCGGCAATCCTGGAACGCCGGCGGGAATCCGAAAAATCAACGGAACGCGCGTGCAGACTCGCCACGGTGTGAACTTCTGCCAATGCTGCTTCTCGCCAAGATGCCAGCCGTGATCACTCCATAGCACCACGATTGAGTTTTTGTTGTTGGGACCGTTTTCCAACGCATCCGTGACGCGACCAACCATCGTGTCGGCGAATGCGATAGATGCCAGGTAGCCTTGAATGCCTTGCTTCCATTGCTTGTGTTTCTGGATGTGAGCGAAGTAACGATTTGGTCCACGTCGCTTTCCGGCTGGCGGCAGGTCGTCCAGATCATCCTCTTTGTAGCCAGACGGGAGTTGAATGCTCTCGAGCGGAAATTGGTCGAAGTATTTCTTGGGGACAAACCACGGCTCGTGCGGGCGATAGATGCCGCAGGCGAGGAAGAAGGGCTTGTCGTGCGTTTTGCTGAGTTGCTCGCCGACCCACTTCGACACGAGCCAATCGCCCCCAAACTCTTCGTCGGTCGCATCCAGAGCACCCCAATCGGTTTCCACGTACTGCCACGGTCCACCGCGCGGCAAACTGACCGGCCGCTTCTCCGGATACAGCGTCCGCGGAAAGGGGTTCTCTTTGTCTTTCGACGGGTAGTAATCGTCCCACGAGGCTGCATCAATGAAGTAGTGCAAAATCTTTCCTGATCCGGCGGACCAATAACCGTGCCTTGAAAAGTACTTTGGCAGCAACTCGGCATTGGGCAGTATCTCGCGCATCTTCTGTCGGTTGTCGTACAACCCGGATTTGTGCGGCGAGATTCCTGTCATGATGGCCGTGCGCGAAGGATTGCACGCAGGAGCGGTGCAATGCGCGTTCGTAAAGAGTGTTCCACTGGCGGCAAGCCGATCAATGTTTGGAGTTTTCGCTTGAGGGTGGCCGCCGAGACAACCGACCCAGTCGTTGAGATCATCGACGGAGATGAACAGTACGTTGGGCTTCCGCACATCACCGGGCGACCCTTCATTATCCACCAACCGTGGGTCGCCGCTGTTGACCAATTCAGAATCGAGTTGATGACGAAGTTGCTGCTTTGTGTCGGCATGGTCTGCATCGCTGGCAACGTTGTGTAGTTGATCCGGGTCTTTACGAAGATCGTACAATTCTTCTTGGGGACGCCGCGAAAAGGCCAAATTGGCGAACCGTTTTGTGTCCTTCTCGTTGCGATGCAATCGCAAGATCTGCTTCGAAGGCGACGGATCAATGTTGAAGGAAAAAGCGCCACGCTCCGTCGGCCACGGTTCCGCAGCGAAATTGTATTCCGGATTGTGCCCTTCCACTTCACCAGTGGGCCACTTGTCGGGATCAAAGTTGCGAATGTAGAGAAAATCCTTGGTGCGCAATGCTCTGGCGGGATACGAGTAAACGTGCTGCTCCATGCCGGTCAACACGAAAGTCCGTGCGGGATCGACCTGACCGAACTTCTTTGATGTCAAAACAGGCAACAGACTGCGGCCGGTCATCTGCTGGGAAGGTTTCAATCCAGCGGCTTCCAGGAACGTGGGTGCCAGATCGCAAAGGCTGACAAAATCCGCAACCGTTCGACGGCCTGGGACTTTCGCGCCCCACCGGACCGCCAACGGCACGCGCGTGCCTTGATCGTACAGCGTGGCTTTGCAACGGGGAAACGGCATACCGTTATCGCCGCTGACGACAAGAATCGTGTTGTCCAACTCGCCGATTGCTTCCAGCTTCGTGATGATTTCGCCGACTTGGTGGTCGAAGCGTTGGACTTCCCAGAGATAATCGGCAACGTCGCTGCGAACCGTTTGGTTGTCGGGAAGGCACGCGGGGACTTTGACTTCCGATAACTGGATTCCGCTCTCTGCGCCGACATTCAAATCGTACGGCCGATGAGGGTCCTGGCCGCCGTGCCAATAGCAGAACGGTTGATCCGCATTTCGGTCATGAAGAAATTCGTCGAATGATCGAAATCGTTCGCCGAAAGAGTCGCGATGGCGGAACGCATGCTTGCTGGGCCAGACGCCTTTGCCAAATCTGCCGATGCGATAACCGGCGTTCTGAAGCACCTCGGTGTAAACGTCGAACTCTTCGCGCAGCGACCCGCCGAGGCTGTCCCCTTCTTTCAACCGCCAGTGATGTTGGCCCGTGAGAATGCTCAATCGGCTGGGCGTGCAAGACGGCGTCGACACAAAAGCGTTCTCGAACAACACACCTTCACGGGCAACACGATCGAAGTACGGCGTCTTGACGACCGGGTCGCCAAGGATCCTCGCGTGCGGCCAGGACCAGTCATCCGCCATACAAAAAACGATGTTGGGACGTCGTTCTTCACTCTGCCCTGCGTTGGTCGGTTCGTGTTTAATCTCAAATATTTGGCGCTGCTTCTTGACTTCAAAGGTCTTGCTGAAACCGTCCGGTCCGCGGACTCGGAACTGATGGCCAAGTGTCGTGTTCCGCAAGATTTTCGTTCCGGGCTGGATGACACCCTCCTGGCGTTCGCCACCATCTGGTTTGATCCAAAAAAGCGTCAGCGGCACATCACCACGATTTTGGAATATGGCTTGGGGACGTCGAGACTTTGGCGGAATGTACTTTGGCGGCATCGGCAAGGCCGCCCACATCTGACGGCTCATCTCGGCAAGCCTATTTTTGTTTTCAGACACGCCGGCAATGTTCGCGTTCTCAAGCGCGTCACTATCGTGGTCATACAATTCCGTCGCAACAACTTCGCGTGTCCGGCGATCCAGCCATTCGATGTACCGATAGCGGTCGGTTCGCATGGCGTAACCCATCAGCGGAACGTTTCCGTCTTGCCGACGAAACTGGCTAAAGGCTGCTTGCTTCCAAGCGCGATCCGGTTTCGATAACAACGGCACCATGCTCTTGCCTTCCAAGTGCTTTGGCAAGGGTAGACCGGCAAGCTCGCAGAGCGTTGGGTAGATGTCGACAAACTCAACCAACGCGTTGGTAGTGCGACCTTTGGTCTCGGCTTGCGGCGCGCGAATGATTAATGGCACGTGGGCGTCGATTTCGTAGTTGGTTTGCTTGCACCAACTGTTGTGTTCACCGAGCTTCCAACCATGATCTCCCCACAGCACGACGATTGTGTTGTCCGCCAGACCAAGCGATTTAAGTTCCGCAAGCAGTCGGCCGACCAGCGAGTCGATGAAACTGACGGATGCGTAGTACCCGTGTTTGAGCCGCCGCCGTTGTTCTTCGGTCAATGAACCTTGGTTTGGTGCTGGTGTGCCATCGAAATCGATGTAGTCCCGCAACTCGTACATCGTGTTCATTGAAAATGCGGGAGCGTCCTTCGGCAAAACAGGATTTGCTGCCGCGGGGATCGCATCGGCTTCATAGAGTTCCCAGTACTTGCGTGGCACAACGAACGGCAGATGCGGCCGAACGAAACCAGCCGCGAGAAAGAACGGTTGATCTTGCTTCGACAGCCTCTTCATCGCGGCAAGCGCTTGCTGGGCGATCGCGCCGTCGATGTGTTCGTTGTCGGGAACATCGACAATCTCCGTGGCTTGTGGCCGAATGCGGCTGATCGTTCTCTCAGGCCGTCCTTCCGCTCGCATCTTCTCTTTGTATTCGGCGTGCCGCCGCTTGGCCGCGTCCGACCACAGAGAACTCTTTTCCGGCCAACGATGCGGCTCGCTCCACGAAACATTATCAGGCCAGGGATTGTGAAAAATCTTCCCAAACGACACGGCGTGATAACCGTGCTTCTTGAACTGCTGCGGTAGCGTGACGACATCGGGAACGGTTTGTCGAAACCGAGTGACAAGATCCCAGACCTTCGACGAATCCGGCCGCAAACCGGTCAGAAGGCTGACCCGCGACGGATTGCAAACTGCCAACTGACAATAGGCGCGATTGAACGTGATGCCACTTGCCGCCAACGCATCGATCTTCGGCGTCTTTATCTCTTTGACACCATAGCAGCCCAATTCGGGACGCAGATCATCGATGGCGATGAACAACACGTTCGGCCTGGCTGGCACCTCCGTCGAATCCGCATCGGACGGTCTGGCCGCCGTGAATTGAAGCGTTGCGATACAAACGAAAGCGACTAGAATCCGCGACCACGCAGACCCATGAGGCGCGACTATAGAAGAGTTTTTTTGCATCATTTCCCTGGCTACATTCAGTTGGTGAAGTGTTGAGTATAATGCACGATCCAACGAGCATCGAATGCGAAACCGTCGAATTGGCCGACGAACGTAGCTGTCCCTTCTATGAATTCGCATGTCCGGAGGTTGTTATTTTTGCTAT
>CAYFJO010000338.1:0-11936 GCA_964343305.1 uncultured Pirellulaceae bacterium
GTTCCCCAACTTGCCCCACGCGAAGGCGAATTGGCTGTGCAAGCACATACTTACGACAAATTCTACGGAACACATCTTGACCTGGCCCTGCGGAGCCTGAACGTCGACCGCTTGATGGTGACCGGCGTAACGACGGACGTGTGTGTCAACAGCACGATCATCTCGGCATCAACTCGCAACTATCGTGTCATCGCCGTGACAGACGGCATGGCGACAATTCACGATTATATCCACGACGCCTGCCTGCAGATTTGGGAAAACAAGTTCGCTCGGCTGGCCACGACGGCGGAACTGATTGAAGAGATCGTTTGAACGCGTTGAGAAAGCGAGCGGCTAGAAGTCGTGGTGGATGACGTAGAATTCGTACGCCATCTTGGCCGGCCGAATGCCGAAAACGGTTTTGGTAACCTTTGCAAGAGGCCGGTCACCCAAGCTTGCTTTCTCGACGGCAAGCAGTGATTCTTGTGCTGCCTTAGGAAAGAACTGAGCAAGAAATCTGTCAGATGTATCGATCCCCGCATCGGTCAATAATCGCCGGGTCATCTCTTTCAACGCACTCGTCCCGCTGTGAACAAAATACAGTCGTGGTTCGTCCTGACGTCGGCCGACGCGACGCGTTGGCTTGGCCGTGGACAAGTGACTTGCGTAGTCCAAGGTTGGCTTCTTTCGGTTGATGGCCGCCAGCTCAATCTCGAAAAAGTCGAGTTGCCGCGCGTATTCTTTGACGCTAGTTGTTGTGAACTTGATTTCCCAACGTTCCCAAGCCGGAATCGTCGGTGGAGGCATCACATCTCCAATTTCTAGCTCATCGTCGTCGTCCTCTTCCTCTCCATCTTCGGTAAATGAGTTGCCGATACCTTTCGTTTGTTCGATTGAAGCAGCGATGGCCGCCATGGCAACGGAAGCATCGGGTTGTGCGACGTCCGTCAGCTCGTTCTCCCTCGGCTCATCCAGCGCAGCCGATCCACTCGCCGCGGCCGGGGCTTCGCCCAAAGAAATCACAGTTGGCATTCGTGAATCGCTGTAAATTCTGCGGCCTGCCACCAGAAGCAGCAAAAGCCCCGCAAAGAATGCAGCAATTGTAATTCCCGCGACGAGACCTGCCGAAAGACGATCGTAATGGGAAACTTGTGTGGCAAACGCACGAGACTCATGTTTCATTGCGTTCATTAGTTCAACTCGTAGATTTCGAAAGGGGATTGGCAGGGGTTGCCTCGGCTGACGTGCATTCGGCCGGCCGCGGGTTCGATGATGACAGAGAACACGGTGGCCCAAAATCCATTGGTTGGATGGTCGTTTTCGTGGCGGCAAATGGATTTGGGATGCCCTGTGTGGTCGCTCAAGGCGGTCTTCATTTGTTCAATGTTGATTCTTGGCTGACCGTTCGCAATCAGGTTTCCGATTCGAGCCAGCCGCGGATGCGATTCGATCAGTTCGGGAAAGTCGTCGTTGATGGCGAACAGATCCGGATGCACGCAGTGATTCGTGTGCACCAAGACGCACCGATCATTGGGCCGAAGCACGTGGACGTTGTCGATGGTGACTTCCAAGTCAGCCGGACCCTGTGGTGTGATCATCATGATGTTTGCCGGAATGGCACGCTCCGCACGGCTCACCGCGTGCACGGCCTTGTCGAGCGACGTCGCCTCGTAGATCCCGCGCAGTGTGAAATAGTGCGGCACTCCAACATCACGGCTGGGCGCAGGCAACGTATTCACACAAGTTCCGATACCTGCGTTGTTCATGCCCATGTAGGAAATCAAACCAGCTTGCGTGATCGTCATCAGTGCTGGCTTGCCGATCGGTCGCCGAGTCAAGACGACAGTGAATGGATCAAGCGCCGGATCGGCATCCCAATTCTGTGCCACGGTTCCGAAGCCACTCTCCGCGCCGTCGCTTGCAACCGAAAACGCGGTGCAACCTTCCGCCGGCCGTTCGGTTAATTGATTGCGCACTTGCAGCAGCATCAGATCCTCCAGCGAGACACCAGACGCCGCCGACACGCCGCGCAGCTCATCGAGCATGTCACTGTCGTACGCTTCAACGAATGGGATGCACTGGCGAGCAATCGACAACGCGCGTTCCCTGGACACGTTCACCGTCCTTTGCACCCGCTTCAGGGCGATTTCGGCAAAGCCACGGATTTCATCGCGAGCGGCTTCGCCAATTTGTTCACCCAACTGCGTCGGTGCACCGGAGACGTCAATTTCTCGATAACGGGTCGGTCTGTTCGTCATTGGATTCTCCGTCATCATGTTAAACGATTGAACTGGCCATTTCACTGCGAATTATTCACATGTTAGCCCGGCAATTCTCAGCGAACTCAGCGCCTCTGCATTCTAAAGAGAAGAAGAGTGGAAACGCAGAGGCGCGGAGAACGCGGAGATGAAAGAGCATGTCCGATGTGCTACACTTGCCGTCCACGTACTTCAGATTTGAAAAGGAAACTGCCTTGTTAGCTGGTGAGATCTACGAACCGAAGAGGATTCGATTGATTGATGTTGAAGAGCCTGATTTAAATGACGGCGAAGGGGACATCATCTTTCAACCGGAATTGGGGTGCTTGTGTGGCTCGGACATGCTCTTCTTTGAAGCGGACTATCCTGAGTTTCCCGTCAAGGTCGGCCATACTTTGCACGAGCTGATCGGCACGGTTACGGCCACCAGCGGCACGCGATTCAAGGCGGGTGACAAAGTACTTTGCGTGCCGGAAAACCAGGAAGGATTGTTCGAGCGATTTCGTGTTTCCGAGACGCGGGCCATTCCACTTGATCCGCGACCGAAGCGTGAAGATGCGTTGATGGCGCAGCCGCTGGGCACGGTTCTGCACGCGTTGCGGAAACTGCCCAATCTGTTGGGTCAGCGTGTGGTCGTCGTCGGACAAGGTCCGATTGGCCAGTTGTTCGTTGGTTCGTTGCGAAACCTCGGCGCGCGTCAGATCATCGCCATCGACAAATTGCCGGAGCGGTTAGAAGTCAGTTCGCGAATGGGCGCGACGTCGATGGTCGACGCTTCGAGTGAGGACCCGGTCGAGGCGGTTCGACGGATTACAGACGGTAACATGGCCGATGTGGTGGTTGAGGCGGTTGGTCATCGGGAACAAGCACTGAATTTATGCATCGACTTGTGTCGGCGAAGCGGCACGATCTTGTTCTTCGGCGTGCCGACCAAGGTGTTCGATGGCATCCGGTTTTATGACTTGATGGTCAAGAGTATTAACATTCAAACCACGGTCAATCCGGATTTCGATCTCGATTTTCCGCTGGCGATGCAGTGGATTGCCGAAAGACGAATCGACGTCTCGCCGATCATCACGCATCGGTTTCCGTTGGAGCAGTTGCAAGATGCGTTCGACCTGTTTCTCGCACGCGGCGACGGCGTGCTGAAGCCGCTGATTTGTTTTCCTTCGTAGGACAGATTGCCAATCCGTCCATTTCATTGGCCAGATGGACGGATTAGCAATCCGTCCCACAGTGCTTAACGAGTGGGTCGAGTTTGCCGGTAGCAACAATAATTCTCGATGTGATCCCACTCTTTGTCCGAAAGCATTGGTAGATTCCCGGATGACATGTGCGCCCCAACCGCAAAGGAATGCGAAATGGCCGCTGCTAGCTTCTTGCAATATGTACGCCTTGCCTACTTTTCCAAGCCCGCCAGTGAGCGGCCTATCTATCGTGCCATCCGGCGGCTGAAGGCCAAATCGATCATCGAAATGGGGGTCGGCATGGGCGAGCGGTCTAAACGGCTGATCCAAGTTGCCCAGCGATACAGTGGCGACAGCCAGATTCGATTCACAGCCGTGGACCTGTTCGAAGCACGAGAGGCTCACGATCCTGGATGGACGGTAAAACGCGCGCATCGCGTGCTCACGTCACACGGCGCGAAGGTCCAAGTGGTTCCGGGCGATCCGTTTTCCGCGCTGTCACGAACGGCCAATGCACTGAAGAATGTCGATCTCGTCGTGATTGGTGCCGACCAAGACGACGATTCGTTGGCTCAAGCCTGGTTCTATGTGCCGCGAATTCTGCATGAAGGCTCTCGTGTTTTCCGAGAAGTGGAAGACTTGAAACGAGGAAGACCGGGGTTTGAGGTGCTGGATTTCAACGCTGTCGAACAACTGGCTGGTGGATCGACGCAGGAAATGCGACGAGCCGCGTAAAGATGTGTGGGTCAGGCTCTGCATGACGAAAGATGCTCGTCAGAATTCAAGCTTGTCTGCGTCAGGCAGAGCCTGACCTACAAGTCTGACATTCCGCGCGCCGAGTTGTCGCCCCAGACGCAAGGGGCGTATATGATGGAAAGGTAAGCACTTGCCTCCATCACCGGTTTGAGCAATTCCATGCGTGGGCCTCATTTTGATTCGAAAACCGCCGGGCCGAACGACTCGACGATCGACGCCCCTTCACCTGTTGGCGAGTCCAAGGGCAGCAAAGGGTCAGGAGTTCGGTTTGCAGACGATAGTTCTAAGGATTTAAAGTCCGAGATCAATCTCGTGTTGCGGCGGCGGGTGCGGATTACCGCCACGATGATGTCCATCGCTTTCAGCGCGTTTCTGATTTGGCATGCCGGCACGTTTGTCGTCACCGCGGATCAGAGTGGCTGGCCACTGATTACTGTCCACTTACTCGTCACTGCTGCTCTGATTGCGTGTTCGGTGTTTCTTTACGAACGACGTGATTTGTCGACGGCGATGCTGCGTGGCCAAGAGATCTGCATCTTTGCGCTAGCCGCGGCGTTTCTGATGTTCTGGTACTACGACTACATCGCGTGGAATTCGCGCACCTATCGGTTCGTGCCCGATATCGAAGGCACCTGGCTGATGTTGATCTTTGTCTATGCCTTGTTCATTCCCAACAATTGGCAGCGGGCGGCGATCGCAATTGGTGTGCTGGCACTGCTTCCGTTGACATTGACCGTTCTGATGGCCAACTTCCATCCGGATTGTCAACTCGCGGACAATTTGACTTTGACGTTCTATTCCCAGTTGGCGTTGAAGATGATCATCGCGGCGGTCACCGCCATCGTGGCCGTACAGACGATCAACACTTTGCGCCGCGAGGTTTATGAAGCCCGGCAGCTTGGTCAGTACAAGTTGGTCGCAAAAATCGGGGCGGGTGGCATGGGCGAAGTTTTCCTCGCCGAGCACCAGATGATGAAACGGCCATGTGCCATCAAGATGATTCGTCCCGAAAAGGCCGGCGATCCCAAAACACTGGCTCGTTTTGAGCAAGAAGTGCAAACGATCGCTCAGCTTTCCCACTGGAACAACATCGACATCTTCGACTATGGCCGTGCCGATGACGGGACGTTCTATTATGTCATGGAGTTTCTGCCGGGACTCGACTTGAAACAGATCGTGGATAAACATGGTCCGATGCCGCCCGAGCGCGTGATCTTTTTGTTGCGGCAAATCTGCGACGCGTTGAACGAAGCACACGGCATCGGCCTGATCCATCGCGATATCAAACCCGGAAACATCATCGCCGCCGACCGCGGTGGATTGTTTGACATCGCGAAACTGCTGGATTTCGGGCTGGCGAGACCCTCGAAGGAATTTGAATCCGCCGCCAGGACAGACGATGGCAGCGTGAGCGGTTCGCCGGCATACATGTCACCCGAACAAGTGAATAACGACGACGATTCAGATGAACGCAGCGACATTTATGCTCTGGGCACGGTCGCCTATTTCCTGCTGACAGGCCGACCGCCTTTCGACGACATCAATCCAGTCAAGGTGATGATGTCGCACGTCGACGTCAGTCCGCAATCCGTGCAGGAACTGAATGCGAACGTGCCCGACGACTTGTCGACGGTTGTGATGCGTTGCTTGGAGAAGAAGCCAAATGCACGTTTTCAGTCCGTAATGGACCTGAAGCAGGCGCTGGAGGAGTGCCGCCACGCAGAGCTGTGGTCGTTCGAAACGGCCGCCAAGTGGTGGCGGTCGGCGGGCTCCAGTCAAACTTCCGAAGTTTTCAAGACTTCGGAAGTATAGCTGTCGACTTACTCTTGTTCGACAATGCAATACAAGTGTCTCTTGCCGCGCAGAAAGAACTCTTTGTCCACGATCGTGGCCGAGGCGCTAAAGCTGTCGTTTAATTTGTTCAATGCCAGCGCACGGGGAATGTCGCCATTGCTGATGACCAGCGTCGTGCCGCCCAGGTCCGTGATGTAAACGCGACCGGCAGCACCCACGGGCGAGGCGTAAACGTTGCCGATGCCGCTCAGTCGAAACGGTCCCGGCTGCTCTTCGCCGGTCTTCGCTTGCACACGGGTCATCACGGCCTGGTAGTGCGCAAGAAAGTACAGCGCGCCGTCGTACAGCAACGGAGAGGGCACGTAGGGTGTCCCACGAACGCGCCGCCACGCGACATGATCGGTGTCCGTGAGATCGCCCACCGCATCTTTGGTGCGAATCGCCAACAGTGAACGGATCTCGTAGCTGCTGCCCACATATAACATCTCGTCGGCATAGACGGGCGAGGCACAGATATTGTGTGACAAGCCGCCGCATTGCCAAATCACCTTTCCCGTGCCGAGATCGTAAGCTCGGACTCGATTCGTGCCAGGCACTATCACAAGCGGTTTCCCGTCAGATTCGATCACGATGGGCGATGACCAAGAGGTGGCTTCATCACGATTCGCCTTCCAACGTTCTTTCCCGGTGTGTTTGTCCAGCGCCACGACGAACGACTGCCCTTCGTGATCCCAGTTGACGACCAGCGTCTCACCGAACAATACGGGCGTGCTGCCTTCACCATGACCATGCTTGGTGTGCATGTCGCCGAAGTTTGCTTCCCAAATCAAGTCACCGTCGAAGTCAAGGCAATACAGACCGTGCGAACCAAAGAACGCAAACACGCGCTCGCCATCCGTCACTGGCGAATTCGATGCCAGGCTGGCTGATTCATGAGCACCCTCGTGTGGCAAACGCTTGTTCATCGTTTTTTGCCAGACGATCATGCCCGATTCGCGGTTGATCGCCATAACGTCGAACTGGTGTCGCTTTGAAATCGGCAGATTGTCGTGCGCCCCAGGACGTCCGCTGTATCTCGGCTTCAACGCTTCACCGTAGGGAATCGCGGTCGTCAGAAAGATCCGATCACCCCAGACGATCGGCGTCGAATGACCCAAGCCCGGCAATTCGGTCTTCCAGCGGATGTTCTTGTCTTCGCTCCACTCCAATGGCGGCGCGGCGTCGGGAGCGACTCCGGTTGCCAATGGGCCTCGCCACTGTGCCCAGGACTGTTTTGGCTCTTCGTCGGCAAATGCGCACGAGAAACAGATCGTCGACGCCAAGAGAAAGTAGAGCGAGTGATTCGTTTTCATTTCAGGCAACTGAAAGACGCTAGTTCTGCAACGCGTCCGCTTCCATCTGTTCCTTGACATCGGCCATCTTGCTGAGCATTTGTGCCAGGTTGTCGAGTTCGGCCGGTTTGGCGATTTGAAGCACAAGGTCTGTGCCTTCCACATTCGAGTTCATCCCATTAACGATCTTGCTTGCCAAATCAATCAGCGGTAACACGGCTTCCTTGAATGGCTGGTCCTGAGCTTGGGTTCTTGCTGAATTGATACCCATGCTACCGAAGCCCTTGCCCATTTGAACGAGCGAATTGATGTTGTTGGCACTGTCCTCCTCGGTCGTTTGCAACTTGAAATGCAGCAGAGTCGCACCGGCGAAATCGATCACGACTTCGCCGCCGTTGATCTTGTTGGGCAGGTCTTTCAAATTGCCGAACATCGATTGACCGTCGGGAGATCCACCTGGTGCACCACCAACTGGATCGTTACCCGGCCCGTCAGGATTAGGAGCACCGGGCTGACCATTATCGAAATCGGGTTGGCCGCCTGAAAAGGCTGTGGTCAATTGATCCCGAACCGCTGTAATGTCGAACACCGCCGCGATTTGTCCTTTGCCGTCGTGCGCCTTGAATTTGTCGATCAACGATTGGTTAACGCTGCCTTTCTCGCCAGAAATAACGCTCTGGACGATACTTTCGTTGGCCATCAACAAACGGTCGGTGTCCATCTTGTACATGCCAAAAGACGGTGGCATCTTGGCATACTGAGCATCGTTGAAAGTGATTACTTCAGGTTTCGGAATGTCGAACTGAATACCTTGCTGTTTGAGCTGGTCCAACCCTTTGGGATTCATCACGCTGTCATAAAACTGGTCGCGTGCTTGTGCCGACTTAAACTTGGTGAACATCACAAACTTGGGGGTCGGCGTTTCGGCGTTTTGATCTCCGACTCCGCCAATGAACCAGGCTTTGTCGAACTGGTCGGGCTGTGCTTCCACGACATTCTCAAATCCCATTGTTTGTGGAGGTGAAAGACGTTTGATCATCTCGGGAGTGAATCCCTTGAATGCGGGAGTTTCCATCATGGCGGCTGTATCGACACGGGCAATGACGTAATCGGTCGGCGCGACCAAAGAGAGTGGATCGAACGGCGGTGGAGCGTTGGGCGCAGACGCAGTCGCACCAGACCCGCCGCCACCATCGACGACCTCGGAATCGCCGCCCATGAACAGCCAATAGATGAGCCCCAAGATCAACAGCAACAGGAGACCGCCACCGCTGGCAAGGCCGATGACCATACCCTTGCTCATTCCCTTTTTCTTTTGCGGCATGGCACCTGGCGCGCCAAATCCTTGGAATGCTGGATTGGGATCGGAAACACCAGCAGACGGTGCGCCCATCATTGGTTGCTCCATCATGGGCTGATGCGGTTGGTCGGGAAAACCAGGTTGGCCGACGGGAGCCAGAGGTTGAACTCCGGCATCGAACGCATTTGCTTGATCAAAGCCGCCTAATGGATCTGCCGCCGGCATCGGATTGGCGGCCGCCGCCAGCGGATCTCTCATGCCTGGGAGCGGAGCCATGCCACCTAAAGGATCGGGGCTGGAGGGCAACGGCGCCGGAGCAGCCATCGGATCAGCGATTGCGGCCAACGGATCAGCGGCCGCACCAAACGCATCGATGGGAGCACCAAGTGGCGCGGCTGGCATGGCGAGCGGATCAGCGGCTGCCGGAACAACTGGGTTCGGTGCGGCGGGCTGTGGTGGAACTGCCGGCGCGGGTTGTTGCGCAGGATTTGGAATCTGAATTGGCTGGCCACACTTGGGACATTTTACCTTCTTGCCAAACAACTTGGCCTTGGCTTTCATTTGTTGGCCGCACGCGCACGCGATGGGGATCTCTGTTGGGCCGGAGGCGGTGGACGGCGCGGGCATTGGCGCTGGGGGTGCTGCTTGTTGAGGCGAAGGGATGCGCAACGGATTGCTGCACTTGGGACATTTGACTTTCTTGCCAGCTAACTGATCTTTGGCTTGAAACTTTTGACCACATTGGCACGCCACGGGGATTGGCATTGATACACCTACGGGTTGATTATGGGTTGCATTCCTAGCTATCGTCCATGAAAAACGAAACGGTTGCAAGCAGAATGCACGTTGAGCAACTTCCATTCGCTCAATTTCTAGAATAATTGCCCAGATCGTTAAGAATTCGTCGTTGCGTGATATCCGCCGAGCCCGTGGTCGAAGGTGGCTTCACTGCCCCTTTGCGAGGTGTCGAATTCGCCGGCGCGAAAGACTTCGTGGCCCATCACCCATGTGCGCACAGCCCACCCGGTCAACGTTTCGCCGTGCCACGGACTCCACCGGGATTTGGTCTGCTGGTGCTCGTTGTTGATCTCCATCGATTTTGTCATATCCACCAGCACCAGGTCCGCGTCGTATCCAACGGCAATCCGGCCCTTGCCCGCAATGTCCCAAACGCGAGCCGGAGCGTCACACATCCAATGGACCACCTGATCGATCGAGCATCGCCCTCGGTTGACCTGGTTCAACATCAGGGCCAGCGAGTTTTCGACGGCCGGCAAACCGGAAGGCGATTTGGGAAATGGTTGTCGCTTCTCTTCCAGCGTGTGTGGAGCGTGGTCCGTGGCAATGACTTGAATGCGCCCGCTCAACAACGCTTGCCATAGCGTGGCATTATCGGCTTTCGTTTTGATCGACGGGTTCATCTGGACCAGGCTGCCCAGCCGCTGGTAATCATCCACGTTGAAGAACAAATGGTGCGGACAAACTTCGGCGGTGACCAGGTTGCGATGATCCGCCAGCAACTCGGTCTCCTCCGCTGTCGAGACATGCAGCACGTGAAAACGATGATTGTGACGATGGGCCAAATCCATCGCGCGACGTGTGGCGATCACGGCCGCCTTGTGGTCACGAATTCGTGAATGATCGGCAACGTCCGTCGAGTCCCGAAACCGCTCGGCGTTGGCGCGGACGGTGGATTCATCTTCACAATGAGCGCAGATCGGAAGATTTGTGTCCGCAAAGATCCGCTCCAGTGCGTCTTGTTCGTCAACTAACAAATCGCCCGTGCTTGAGCCGATGAAGATTTTGATCCCCGGTGTGCGTTGTGCGGCTCTCAATTCATCGACGTTGGTGGGCGTCGCTCCGATGTAGAAACCGTAATTCACGAGGCTCTTTTGCGACGCCAGTTGCAACTTGGCGTGCAGATTCTCGACCGTCGTGGTGCTGGGCTTGGTGTTGGGCATCTCCAGGAACGTCGTGACGCCGCCTTTCGCACAAGCCCGGGTGGCATGGGCCAGATCTTCTTTGTGCGTCAAACCGGGTTCTCGAAAATGCACCTGATCGTCGATCACGCCTGGCAAAAGATGCAATCCAGTTGCATCAATCACTTCGTCAGCACTCGTTTGGGCCGCCGGGTCGATGTCTGCGATTCGAGTTCCGTCGATCAGAACGGAAACCTCGTGAGTACCGCGGGGCAACACCACCGATGCGTTTTTGATAATTGTTTTCATCTTCCGTCCGTTCACGCCAATCGTTGGCTCAGCTCCACAATCTGTTTCCGCAGTTTGTCCACTGCCTGGTCGTTCCCACTTTCGTCGCCCAACGTCGCGAGGTGGTGCTTCTTTAGGGCAAGCTCAGCGCAAAGTTGGTCAAACCGCCGGTCGTTTTCTCTTCGCGTGAACAGGTGGCCGAACAGGTCAAAACCGTACGACAGCCGATGCGAAAATGCGGCGGCGTTGCGTGCTTGTTCCGCGGTCAACACACCTGCGCTGACCTCTTTGTCCAGATGTCGCGCGATCAAATTCCCTTGGCGGTTCAACGACCACACGATCACCAGGAAGACCCAGAACACACCGAACCAATGAACGAAAAACGATTTTACAATTCCGCCCAGTCCCTCGACAGCCAGGTAGTTGTGAACGCCGTGCATTAGCATCGCCAGCGCGAGCCCGGCGGTCGGAGTTGCGAATTTCAATAAGATGTTTCGCTGAAAACGAGCAATGGCAAAACCGAGCCCCGTGAGGCTGGTGAAAAATGCGTGATTCAATCCGAACGCAAAAGCACGTAGTACGACAAGAAACGTCAACGTCGCTGGACTCTCCGATCCAAAACCGATGAAGTAAAAAACATTCTCGACCGCGGCGAAACCGAACCCGATCACAGCCCCGAACAAAATGCCGTCCAGCAGGCTATCGATCTCACGGCGAAAGAACAAGAAGATGATCAGCAACCCGATCCCTTTGGCAATTTCTTCTGTCACCGGAGCGATGATGGAATACGTGATGAACTGCAATTCGCCCGGTTCGTAGAAGAAACTCGCCGCCGCTGCCTCAAAGTAAACGGACCAAAACAGCGCGAGAACGATCGAGGGAACGGCACCCCATGCAAAGCAGCCGATGATCAACGACAGCGGCTCACGTTCCCAGTGATCGATCCACCACATGATCGCGGAATAGACGATCATCGGCACAAAGCCCAAAAGAAGGCAAACGACGAAGAGATTCATTGCGTGCGTCTCACAGCGAGAAGAAGTGTTTCAGCGCAGAAAAGCGTCCTATTCCGGATTATTCATGAACCGCCGTCCAAACGACGTAATGTTCTCTGTGAAAAGGAG
>CAYFJO010000339.1:0-11816 GCA_964343305.1 uncultured Pirellulaceae bacterium
GCGCGTTCGATGGCGAACACCGTTGACGGGATGCTTGAGGTTTTCCAGCAACGCGGCGATCGGTTGACCGTGGATCTTGACGGGCTTTTGCAGCGGCCGATCTTTCACCGTCAGACGAAAGATGCGGCCGTGTACGTGGTCTCGGTTGGGGTCTCGAATGTTGTGCTGCATGTGACCAATGATGGCGTTGTGCCAGTCGGCCACATACAAAGCTCCGTCCTCTCCAATGACGGCGTCCGTCGGACGAAAGTTTCGATCTTCGCTGTTGATTAATTCAAGCCCAGGCGTTCCCCAGACCTCACCGAATTTGCGGCGATGACCGTCTCCCTCGCGATCAAGGGAATATTGCTTGACGCCCAGGAAGCCGATCGTGTTGCAGATCAGGAAGTCGTCTTGCATGTCTTCCGGAAAGTGTTCCGACGACAGAATCGCATTCGCCGCGACTGGGCGAAATTCTTTGGTCAGCAGCATGTGCATCTTGAAGCCCTTGCCTTCGGGACGCACTTGATACGATTTGCCCCCGGTGCCATCGTTGGCATAACAGTACCCCCAGTAGTCGAAGCTGGTACCGTGTGGGTTTGGCCTATTGGCCGCATGCGGAGTTATCGCGAACGTGCGCGGGTCAAAACGATACATCCCCGAACCGCCGATGTTCAGATTCTGTTTCCACGGCGTCTCGTGGTTGTGCACCAGAAAGATTCCGCTTTGCCAATAGATCCCGCCGTCGGGACCGTACACCAGATTATTCGCAGCGTGGTGCGTATCGGCTGTTCCGAGCCCTTGCAGAAGCGGGTAGCGCACATCCGCTTTGTCATCCCCATCGGTATCTTTCAGAAACAGTAGGTCGGGACCCGAGGTGACGATGACACCGCCACCCCAGAACTCGAACCCTAGCGGGTTGTGGACGTGAGCGAAGATCTTGCGAGTATCCGCTTTGCCGTCCTTGTCCGTATCCTCAAAAATCATGAGGCTGTCGTTCATTTCCTTGCCGGGTTCCCACTTGGGATACGTATTCCAGCTTGCCGCCCAAAGGCGACCTTGGGCGTCGACCTGGAGTTGCACGGGATTCGCCAGGTCAGGAAACTGAACTTCGGATGCGAAGACGTTCAGTTCATAGCCATTGGGAACCTTCATCCTCGCGATCGATTCTTCGGGGCTCAGGTAATCAACGCTTCCTTCTTTCTCGGCGTTAGAGCTCTTGCTGCCCCCGCCCACGTTCGAGATCACCGTTACGGGCGGTGGGACATTGCTGTCGTCGACCTCGATTCGCTTGCCCTCAGCGGCGGCCCAAATCGCTTTGTCCCGATTGGCTGTCATCACATCCAGCATCACCAGTTCGTGCTTCAGGACGGCGGCGTTACTTTGGCCGTCGACAAAGGTCAGTGTCGAACGGCCACCCCAGATGTCGTTGCCGTCGGTTGCGTGATAGCGATTGTGCCAATGCCAGTTCTTGTCCTGGACCGCTGCGTAAACACCGGAAATTTTTTCGTCGACGGGTTCGCTTTTGCCGAGCAACGCTTTCGAAATGATTTCGGCGAGTTTTTGATATCCGTTCGGATTGAGGTGGATGCCATTGATCGTGTACTGCTGGGAACTGGATTGAAACAACTGACTTGTCGGCGAGAAAAGGTCGACAAACGTCGCGCCAGTCTCCGCTGCGGCCTTTCGTGTGGCTTCGGTATAGGCAGCCAAATTCGCATTCAACTGAGTCCCATCAGGAAGGTTCCGATCTCCAGTGTTCTGGTAGGCAATGGGACTGAACAGAACAAACCGGAGGTCCTTTCCTTTCTGCCGTCGCAGTTCGCGATACCGCCCAACCAATTTCACCAATTCGGCCCGATGGGCATCCGCGTTGTCCGCTCCTGCAAAGGACTCGTTGTATCCGTAGAACGTGAACACGACATCCGGCCCGACGTGTTGCAGGTATTCGGCGTCGTTAGTGAAACCTTGATTGCGGGGTCTCTTGTTGACCATGTCTCCCGAAAAGCTCATGTTGCGGAAACCGACGTTCATGCCCTTCAGTTGGCTCTGCATAACCGTTTCGACCCACGGGTCATGCTGCATTCGATCGGCGAGACCATTGCCGTAAATGGCGACCACGTCATTCGCCTTAAAACGAAAAAGCTCCGAGGCGTTTGCCGGCGGCATCGCCAGTACCGCGGGCAAAACGCAAAAAGCTAGCAAGAGAAAAAAATATTTCATTAACACTGCGCGGGCGTTGAGTTTCATAATCTTCACTTTGTTTTGAATCGTGTTTCTCATATGAATGTAATCGATGATGAACGACGAAGGATGGGGTTAATTGCGTGGCAATCGGGGCGTTCCCCGAACGTGAGTTTCAACAATTGTAATCAACCAATGGGTACTGTTACACCGGAGCAAGATCGAAGGATGACTCTGGCGAGCTTCTTTCTTGAAATATGAGAGGCGTCGTGCGTTTCTTGAGACCGCTGTTTTGTCGGCTAACGCGTAGCCTGTCACTACGGCCTTGGGTCGACCTTCCAGTCTTTGTTCTTTCGCAGGGTGTAGTGCGAAATCAACGTTCAGATGGAATGCGGCTTACAAGTGCGACGCTGGTGGTCGCTTCGACAATCATGGCTTGTTGAGAGTAGGTTTTGCAAGAGCACGATGATGGCAGCACCGGACGAACCAACATTGACGACTTTGGTGCCGATACGGGTTTCCGTGACGTTAAAGCCATATCCGATGGCCACCGGCGAGATTGCTGCTGGTGAAACGTGAACCCAAAGTGTCGCTGTCATTCTAGTTTTCTCGAAGATCCGGCTTGACGGGCGTGCCAGCCGCGGCTATCTTCTAGTTATCTAGAATTTAAAGTGGATCGACCAGCCTTGGGAAAGGACCTCGCGATGGCGCGTCCGGCATCGGAATATCCGACGGAATTGGAGCTTCAAATCTTGAAGATCCTGTGGGAACAGTCGCCGCTGCCGGTGCGCGACGTCCGGCAGGCGTTGGCCGACGAGGGGCGCGACATCGCGCATACCTCGGTGATTACCACGCTCAACACGATGGTCGATAAGAAGTATCTCAAGCGGACGAAGCAGGGCAAGTCGTTTCTGTTTGTGCCGCGGGTGAACCGCCAACAGGTTTGTGAAGGCATGCTGGGCGATGTTGTCAGCCGCGTGTTCGACGGATCGCCGACTGCCGTGATGCTCAGTCTGTTCGATTGTGCTGAGATTGATGAAGAAGAATTGAAAGAGTTGCGCCGAATCATTAACCGACGGTTGAAAAAAACGTAGGGCACGCTGCCAGTTTGCAAGAGGCGTACACGCTGCCTGCAATACGGTGAGGAGAAATCAGATGAATGCGTCTGCCTGGCTCGGTGAAACGTTCGCGTTGCGGCTTGCTCTGACGTTGTTGCATTTTGTTTGGCAAGGTGTTGCGGTGGCATCGATCGTGGTCGTTGTCGGCTGGTTGCTGAAGCGGGCCGCGGCGCAAGTGCGATACGCGGTTAACGTAGCAGCCATGTTTGTGATGGTGGCGTGTTTGCTGGTGACGTTTGCGACGGTTGATGTTGCAGGTTGGGTTTCGCGGCCCGACGCAGACGACTCTGGAGAGCCATCCGACGAGGAACGCACACTGTTGGCGTTGCGATTCGCCGAGTCGGAAAACGCGGCAGGCACAGTTCGAGTTCCGTCCCTTGATCTAACCGAAGCGGAAGTTTTGGACGAAGCGAACGTGTTGGCCGGCGGCTCAGGGGATGAGCCGGCTACGTTGGACAAAGCCAACAGTCATGGGGCAAGTCGTGAGACTTCGGAACTGAACCCTCGCCATTCCAACTACGCGGAAGCACAAACGAGTCGTGTACTGGCGTGGATTGGTCCCGTCTCGCCGTACTTGACAGTGATGTACGTTGCCGGCGTCGCGGTTATGCTGCTTCGGCTGGCGCGATCGCTGTTGGGCGGGCAGCGGTTGCGAGGTTCGGCGACACCTGTCGAAGATGAAGACCTGCTGGCGATGATCGCGCGGCAGGCGCGACACATCGGACTGCGGGCTGCACCCACCGTCGCCTACTGCGACCGAATTTTGGTACCGGTCGTGATCGGGCTCGTCAAGCCGATGATCCTGTTGCCTGCGGCGCTGGCCAGCGGTCTGTCGCCGGATCAATTGCAGGCACTGGTGACACACGAGTTGGCCCACATACGTCGCTTCGACCTGCTGGTGAATCTTCTCCAGCGGCTGATCGAAGCCGTACTGTTCTTTCATCCCGCTGTTTGGTTTGTGAGCCGTCGAGTCAGCATCGAACGCGAGAATGCGGCCGACGACATGGTGCTGGCCGCCGGTTCGCATCGAGCCAGCTACGCCGACGCATTGGTCCGAATGGCCGAGCTTTCGTTGGCGCTACGCAACACACGGATCTCAAACCAGGCTGCCGCGCTCGCCGCATCGGGCAATAACACATCCGATTTCAAACGACGTGTGCTGCGACTGTTAGAGAACACCGATGTGCCGAAACTCCGGCTCACGCGCGGCGGCATCTTGGCAATGGTGATGGTTGCGGCGTCGCTACTTGTCACTCCCGTGCTCGTGGATACATGGGCGCAACCGAGATCAAACCCCGAGGAAGCGAAACGGGCTGCGGATGAGATCACTCCGATCGGGAAACTCTTCAAGCAATTGTCGACGCACCAGTTCCTTGAGCACTGGAAGCTCCGGTCAGTCGATGAACGACCGAGTGTCGTGGTCGATGACTACCGCGGCTACCGGGTTGTATTGCGTCGGACATGGAAACACTACACCGACACCGGCAACCAAACGGCACAGAAGGCAGCCCCGTCCCCGTCGGGGGAATCGAACCGCCCCTTTGAGTTGCGACACGAGGACTGGGAGTTTGTGCTCGTGGCAATCCAACCGAATAAAGCACCCGCAACGCTGAAGTCACGGATCAAGTGGCAGAAGAGTAACAGTCCATACCACACACGCGACGTCTGCCTGGGAGAGGGGCACGGTTATGTGTGGTTCACTCGGGGCACGATCAATTTGCAGGACTATGTTCGGGGACAACTGAAGCTTGAAGGCGGAGACGATCGGATTCAACTGGTGATCGACGGTCTGGCTGTGGAGGACTCGGGCAGCAACACCAGCAATTCGTGCCAGCACATGGTGGAGCAATTCGGCGACCGAGCACTGCCTTACGTTGAACGGGCAATTGAGCGCTCGGGGGACGACAACCCGTGGCGCATTGTCGGAAGTCTCGCGTACATTCGCACACAGCGTGCGACAGCACTGCTCACGAAGCTGGCCGGTTCCGAGGACAGGGACCTCCGGCTGGCGGCCTATTACGCTCTGATTCATCGGCCGATTCGGAAATCTGCGCGGCAGACGTATATCGAGATGCTGCGACGGCACCGCTATGTCGATCAGGTGTGTCAGGCGTGCATTGAATTCAAGTGGCGGGAAGCGCTGCCCGTGCTCCGCGACGTGATTAAGCAACCGCGGAATCTACGGGAGTTGGAGACGGCGATCCGCACACGTCGAATTCTCGAAGGCAAGCCGATTTCCGAGGCATTGCTCAAAGCAGATCAGACATTACGCAGCCTGACGCGAGCCGACCGTGAACCGGAAACCGAAAAACAGATTAGGGCCGCGTACGACTTGCTAGTCGATTCGGATGATGCGGAAGCAGCGAACCTGGCGGCGCTTTCGTTGGCTTTATTCGTGTACAAAGGCAGCACTGCGGCTGTCCGCGCAGCAGGTATCGAGATCCTCGTGGCGCGACCGGAAGAGTCGACAATGGAGTTCCTAACGACACTTTCCGTGCGCCTCGACAGGAATGATCAGATTGAAGAAGTGATCAAGGCCGTCATCGAGGCAAGAGCAGCATTGAAGCCGCAAGTGTCATGGGGCGAGACGGTCAACGGTCTGCAGGCAGGCATCTCGATTGCGGCTTACCCACACCGCGTCCCGGGACGGCAACTTCGCGTGGGCGATTACCTGTTCGCACAGGTGACCTTCCGCAACGTGTCCAGCGACCCGATCCAGTTCACGGCAAATCCGTCGTTGCCGGTACCCGTCGTTACGGATCAGACGGGCAAGCAGTTGCAAGCGACGATTCCACCGGCTGACGGTAGTAAACCTGATCCGTTCAAGACGACACATCGTCTGGCACCGATGAAGTCCGTGACGCTGCGCTGCCGCCGGAGCACAATCGCGCCGCATCGCCCGGTCTACAACAGTGACGGTTATCACATCGTTGCCGATGCCGGGAAGTACTCGCTGACCGCGCCGCTCAGCATGTCGAGAGTCAAAGGCGGTGACTGGACGGGAACTCTGCAGACCGGCACGCTGGGCCTGGAAGTATTCCCGGCCGACGCATCAGAATCCAAACTCGGTTTTCTGTCCGATGTGCCTGAGTTCCGCGAGCTAGACCTGAGCGTTAACGAAGAGCGGCTGATGCAAGTCGTCGCGAAGCACAAACTGGTATCACGAGTCACCAAGACCGAGAAACAAACCACATACACGCTGTACAATCCCAAAGGCGAGTGCGTGGTTGTCATGTTTCGGGATGGCAAGTGTTCCGGAATTCAAAGGCTGCGGCCGGATCCCGACTTCGGCGGCAACTGGGGTGAGCCGCTGCTTGGATTGCGGATGCGTCTGACGGCTCCGCGCGGAAGCGAGTATCGTCGAGGCACACGGCTGCCGCTGCTGGTCGAAATGCAGAACGTTTCCGATGAGCCGATTCAGTTTGCGGATCTTGCTCCATCCTGCGACTTCAAAGTCTTTACCGAGGCGGGTGATTGGTTGGGAATTGCGAGAAGGGGCGTCGCGATCAGTCCGTGGGAGCGGGCAGCAGGCAGCCTGACACCACAACAGGTCATCCAATGGCACGTCTGGTTTGACCGGATGCGGTTGAACAAGCCAGCGGAAGCTGGATCGACCGTCCTAGTCCACGTCAGCGTGCCCAGGCAGATCGAAGAGGCGGGCAAGCTGCCTCGCACCAGTTACAGCACGCCGGTCATGTTGAAACTGATTGACGCTCCGATGGTCGCCTTACACAACGGCGGGAAAGGGCCGGAACTGACTGCCAAAGACGTGTCCGATCGGTGGACGGAGAAGATGGACCTTGTTTACCGCGAAGCGGGCGGGTTGAGAATAAGCAAGGCCCGCGTGATCCACATCGACGGGCAGGGTCATGTGACAATGCTGGATTGCGGTGTGGCAGATCGAACAGAGACGAAGCTCGATCGCGATCGACTCAATAAGTTGGCCAAGCGCTTGCACGAAATGAAAGTTTGGGAACTCTCAGACGTCGATTGGCGGCTGGCCAACGTTGACGAAGGCGAGGTGCGCATCTCGCTGACGTACGGCGGCGCTGCGATCGTCGGGGATTACGCGAACGGGCTGATGCGCAACAACAAGACGTTGGCGGCCTTCCAAACTGAGATGCTGGCCGTGATCGATGAGGCAGTGAAGACCTCGCGGAAACCGCCGGCTGAAGACATCGATCGGCGGAAAGAAGAGGTTCCGGGAACCGGTGAAAACGAGAAGCGGGACAAAAACGGGAAGCGGGACAGTCCCACTTCTGAAGCTCAAAGTCGGGGGAAGCCTGGTGACGACGCACCGTCCAAGAGGTTGGCGGGCGAGGAGACGATGTGGCGTGTAACCCGTTTCAAGCCGGTGTGGGGACCAGCTCGCGACGGCGTTCAGGTCGGGATCGCGATTACCACCGATCACCGCAAGTTTCGGTCTGGCGAGCGGGTTCTGCTTGAAATCTATGTCCGAAACGTCGGCGAGAAAACGCTTGGCATTAAGTACTCGTTTTATGCCCCCGAAGAACCACCAGCCGTTCACGATGCTGATGGCAAGCGGCTGCGGATCGACCCGGTCTTTTTAGGCGGGACGATTCCGCTTTACCGCCACACGTTGAAACCGAACGAAGTTGTGGCCGTGCATCATCAGGGACTGGGATTGGGTGACAACCCTACACCGGGAAAATTCTGGCATCCGTTTGCCAAGGACCCAGTACCCGGCAGCTATCGGCTCGCCCAGTCTGTATGGATTGATGTCACGCAAATTGACGGCGTAGACGGCGGACCCCGACTGAATCTCACCAGCGGTGAAGTAGCTCTTGAAATTGTGGACGGAGAGAGAGAAGATCAGCGGGAAAGTCCCGCTTCGGAAGCTGACGACGGAGAGAATGGCGAAGAAAAGGTTCCAGGAACCGATGATTCGTCCATGTACTATCCGCGACATCTCTACCAGGACGGCCAGTCGCTGTCGTTCGTGGTGCGCAAAGAATCGCTGAGCAAAGACGTCACGGCTCGTCACCGCGAACGAGATGTTCCGCGTGTGCGCGTCGGTGATGGACTGTTTCCAATTTTCCACACGACCACGACTACCGAAATGACGTTCCGCGTAGACGAAAAGCAGAAAGACACACAGGTGGTTCGCGCCGCCGTCAAAGGTGTGCAAATCGTGTCCTTCCACGGTGGCGACACGCGCGAATTCACCGCGAAACAAGATCCCAACTCGAAGAACTTCTACGACTTGCATATCGGACGAGAATTTACGTTTCATATCACGGCTGGCGGAAAGCCTAAACTCACCGCGGGCGTGGATGCACTCTCTGAGGCAATGAAAGGTCATCGCCTGGCTGGAAAGAACTGGCAAGAGGCATTGGTGCTCAAACTCTTTCAGCCCAGTGTTTATCTTCCACCCAAGCCAGTCGCAGTCGGAGACACTTGGAAGATCAACCGGACACTGGGAGTTGTGCCCACAGGTTATCCAGTGCTACATGGCTTCGAGGGCGCGAAGGGCGCTCTTGAGTCGGTTGAAGCCAAGCTGGTCGCCGTCAAGAAATCGGAGCGCGGTCAAATTGCCCACGTCGCTCTTGTGGGTCAAGTGTCGCAAGGGAGTTACCGCACATTCGATTTGCAAGGAAGTCTGGAAGTAGATCTCAGCGAGAACAATTTGCGGAAACTACACGTCACTTTGACCGACCAGAAGGCGAGTCCAGCGAAACTCGATCCGCTTTATCGATATGTGATTGACGTGCATCCACCGGCTCGAATTGCAAAGCGGGACAGTCCCGAATCTGAAGACAATTCCGCCGAAGAAGACGATGAAGCAACCGTTGAGCCGTCAAATACATTGCGCGTCAGGCTGTCCGATGCGACGTGGATTGACCTGGCTGGCGTCACGGCGCATCCGCAGCCACACGGTTGGTGGCGGGCGGATGGCACGCCGATGGACGAAGGACTGGTCTCGGCGTTCCCAGAGTCTCCCACGCCTCGAAAAGGTACGGGGAATATGGTACGGGAAATCCGTATGCAAGCACGAATACCGTCGGACGCAACGATCAAGGTCTTGTTCTCGGCAGGGGGGCTTCAAAGGGAATCTCGCACTGAGCTCAACGAGCCGCCGTCAAAGTGGTCGCTGTGCGACTATGAGTTTTCTCACGTCTTGGTTGATGAACCTGCAACCTTGCGAGTCCTGAAGCCTTTCCAGGTCAAGGTAGCCGACGGCGAGTGGAAAACGCTCGCTAGTTGCGCGGCCGACGGCGGTGAAGTGAACGGCATCCGGTTCGAACCGGTCGCGGAGAACGATGGACGGTTATCGTTGAAAGCCTGGTTCGGAGTCAACGTGCGCGACGTTCGTTTCGTCGTGGAAGACACCGAGGGCCAAGAACACGTTTCCGCCGAAGGCCACGAGTTGAAAAAAGAAGGAGTCTCCTACGCCTTCGAGGCGAGTGTCGTGGTGCCTCGTAAGCGAATTCGCATGATTCACTTGCAAAGGCGGCCCTTCAAGTGGTTTGAATTCCGTAACGTATCACTGCATCCGGGCAAACTGACGGCCGCTTCCGCGAAGCTAGTCGGAATCACTGGAGACCGCGACTACAAGTTGGAAAAGAAAAACGGCGAAGAAAAAGCCCCCGCAACCGATGGTGCATTGCAAAATGCACGCCCGGCAGCCAAAGAGCCCATCGACGCTGGGGCGCGGATCATCGTCGACTATAACATCGCCGGAAGCGAACAGTGACATCTTCGTCCTGCACACTGGCGGGCGAAAACTCATCGGAACTGAAGGCCCGCCTCTCCATCGCGAAGCTGACTGTGCTGGAAGAGGGCGAGGCTCCGGTTGTCGAAGTGACTTTGGGCGACACACAGAAAAAGGCTGACAAAAAGGAAGCAGTCGTCCGAACGCTGGCGAACGAGCCACGTTGAACGTGGAGTGTCTGACGTTTGTCGAAATGCGGAAGACGCCCAATCTGCGGCGTGATTACTTCATCTAGCGATTCGGATCGCTTTCAGCCTCATCCTTCCGGCTGCCCGTCTCTAAATGTAAAGCATGATTGACAATATGTAAAGCACGCTGTACAATTCAAGTGTTTCATGGTTGGGACTGGAATTAATGAAAGTTCATCTAAAACGCCACCGCTTTGAGAACGACAGCATGACCCAGCAGCAACTTGCGGAAGAAGTCGGGGTCACGCGTCAGACAATCATTTCCATCGAACGTGGCAAGTACAAGCCGTCGATCGAGCTGGCGCTGCGACTCGCGCGCGTTTTTGGAGTGCCAGTCGAAGCGATCTTCGAGCTGGACGATCCGAAAAAGGAAGAACAATGAACAAGGCACGTGGCTGGTTTCAATCGCTTTTGATGCACCTTCACATTTCACCGGTTGGTTTAATTGCTTTGTCGCTCGTTGTTGTCGGTCTGGCATTGGGCGCCTCGGTGCACAAGGGCTTCATGATCTTGATGGCGATGGGCGCTTTCGGGCCCGGCATCTTGCGCCAGCTCGGTCTACTCAATGACCTGGACGACTTCCAGAAAGAAGCTGCCGCCCAAGCCGGGCAGCGCGCATATCTTGTTGCGGCCATCTTCCTGATGGTCGTGCTAATTACGCAAGGTTGGCATCAGCTTAGCTTGAGCAACGATCAGGTACCCGCCTCGGCCATCGTGACGATGATGTTGGTCGTCTACTACGCGAGTTACTGCTTGACCTTCTGGGACACGCGCAAGGCCGTCTCTCGGATCTTGCTCGCCTTCGGCCTTTTTTGGCTCGCATTTTCCGTCATGAGCCACGGCAGCGAACCGATGGTGCTGCTCGGTGAAGGGCTGGTCGTTCCCGGTCCCTTTATCTTATTCGCGATTTTGTGCCGGTGGTGGCCGCGTGCCATTGGACTGGTTCTGCTGGTCGCTAGCGTGGGGGCCATCTTCTTCTTCCATATGTTGCCGCTGAGTGACATGGATTCCCGGAGAGTTTTCAGAAACATTTTCATGATTGTGCTCATCCCGCTGCCGCTTGCGGTGTCCGGCATTGCACTAATCACATCGCAACACGGAGACGCGAGTTTCGAGCGCTCAGAGCCGGTGAACACCAACAACATTGGAGGATGACAGAATGATCGCGATCAGAGTCCAAATCGTGTTCTTTACATTGGCCCTTTTGACGCCAACTGATTGGTCGATGGCCAGAGCGGACGCGTATCGGATGAACATCAAGACCAACGTAGAGAAAGGCCAAATGGATGGCAAAATGACGTTGCAATATGTCAATCTAGGCAAGCGGCCGTTGAAGGAGCTTCGATTACGCTTGGATCTGAACTTGAGTCGCACGGATTCGATGAGAATCTCGCACGTTCGCGATAACGCAGGTGAAGACCTGTCGTGGCGGTACGTGCCGTTCGAGTTCGGAAATGCGAAATCTGAGAAAGCGCAAATCAACATCGACCTTCCTGCACCGTTGAATCCGAACAGCGAAGCTAAGCTTCAAATCACGTTCCTGCTTAATCACGTTGGGTCTGATACCGATCGCCGGAAGCCAACCAGTTTTCGATCGTTTGGCGTCTGCCAACT
>CAYFJO010000340.1:0-11809 GCA_964343305.1 uncultured Pirellulaceae bacterium
GTCGCCCCGCAGTCGTTGCCTGGTCATTCCGATCAAGTGACAGCAGTCGCGTTCTCGGCGGATGGAAAACTGATCGCCAGCGGCGGCCTGGATTCCCTTGTGCATTTGTTCAATGCCGAAGACGGCAAGCCGCTACGTCCGTTGGCGGGCCAGATTGGCAAAGTGGCTTCGATCACGTTTAACCCCGATGCTTCGCTTGTCGCGACGGGCGGCGATACAGGCGCGATCAAACTGTGGCGATCCGCCGACGGGGCCGACCAGTTTGCTTTGGTCGGTCATAGCGGGGCGGTGAACGGCTTGGCCTTTCATCCGAAACTGCCACACATTGCTTCGGCTGGTGCGGACGGAACGTTGCGAGTTTGGGAGATGCCGAGCCAACCGCTGCCGTTGGCTGGACATAAGGGGGCCGTGCATTCAGTCGCCGTCAGCAGCGATGGAAAGACAGCCGCCACCAGCAGCGCCGACAAGACCGTGCGACTGTGGAATGTCGCCGACGGCAAGATGATTCGCACAATCGAAGGATTGCCGCAAGTCAATCAAAAAACTGCCTTCAGCCGCGACGGCAAACAACTTGCCCTGGGTGATGCGATCGGCACCATCCGATTGCAGAACACAGAGGACGGAGCCGATCTGGGAACGCTGAACGCACACACCGGCCCGGTGACGGGTTTGGCTTACGACGCCAAGGGAGAGCGTCTCTTTACCAGCGGCATCGATGGCGCCGCGAAGATTTGGAATCTTCCCCTGGTTGCACCGCAGACGTTCGATGAGCAAACAGGCGTGGTGACAGCCGTAGCCGGAAGCGCCGATGGCAAGCTAGTTGTTTCAGGCGGTGCCGACTCGATCGTCCGCGTGATTGATGCGACGACGAAAAAGGAACTCCGCAAACTCGAAGGGCAAACCGGTCCGGTCACTTCGCTCAAGATCAGTCCCGACAGTGCGACCATCGTGACGGCCAGCAACACGGGCGTTTTGAAATTCTGGAACACAGCCGACGGCGCTGACAAGCTAAAGTTGGCCGGACACACCGGCGCGGTGCAAGCGTTGGCATTTCATCCAAACGAGCCGCATGTCGCCTCGGCCGGAGCCGACGGCTCGGTTCGCATTTGGAAGGTACCGAAACCGCCCTTAGCGCTAACGCACCATAAAAAGCCGGTTCAGACGTTGGCAGTCAGTCCGGACGGCAAACTCACATTTACCGGCGGGGCCGACGGCGCGGGACAACTCTGGTCGTTGCCGGACGGCAAGCCAGTTCGCGAAATCACGGGTCACGAAGCACCAGTGCGCAGCAGCACGTTTCGCCGCGACGGAAATCAACTGGCGACCGGCGACGAAACAGGATTGGTTCGACTATGGAACCCGGCCAACGGAGCACTCGCCACGGTTTTGGGCGCTCATGAAACTGCCGTGACCGGCATTAGTTATCACCCCAACAATTCGCTCTTCGCGACCGGAGCGGCGGATGGCACCGTCAAGCTCTGGCAACCACCGACGACTACCGCGGCGACATTGGCCAAGCATGGTGGTGCGGTGAGCGCTGTTGCCATGACCAGCGATGGCAAGCTAAGTGTTTCCGCCGGCGCCGATAAGTTGATTCAAGTCTTTGATACGACGACCGGCAAACAAGTCTCCGCGATTCAAGGATTTCCAACGGCAGTGACGGCGGCAACACTTTCCGCGGACAACACGCTGATCGCGGCCGGATTCGAGTCAGGTGCGATCCGTCTGTTTAATATCGCCGACGGTGCGGACAAAGGGATTGTCGGCGCGCATCATGGTGCGGTTCATGGGTTGGCGTTTCGCCCCCAAGCCGGGCAACTCGCTTCGGTGGGCGCCGATGGCATGATTCGCATTTGGGAGTTTCCCATCGATCCGAAACTGTTGAGCGGTCACGGTGGGCCAATCACCGTTAGCGCCGTGAGTCCTAACGGAGCCGTGCTCGCTACGGCCGCCGCGGACAACACGGTTCGATTGTGGAATCTCGCCAATGGACAACCCGGTCTGACATTCGCTCATCCTCAAGCGGTAGCTGCGATCGCTTGGAAGGCCGACAGCACACAGATCGTCACCGGTTGTGCCGACAAGATGGTTCGCGTCTGGAATGCGGCCGACGGGAAACCGCTGGGAGAACCATTGGCGGGCCACACCGAAGCGGTGACGGGAGTGGGTATCTCGGACGATGGCAAAACGGTTTACTCGGCTGCCGGAAAACAAGTGAAGTTGTGGGACGTCACCGAAAAAGAAGAAGCCGGTGGATTTGATGCGCATGACAAACCAATTACTGCCATGTCGCTGATCGCTGGTAACCGACTGTTGGCAACGTCGTCGGAAGACGGTTTCGTACGCACCTGGAATGCTGTCGATGGCAAGCAAGGGCTCAACATCAACCACGGTTCGCCCGCGACGTGTCTTGCCGCAAGTGCCGATGGAAAGTTCATCGCCGTCGGCGGTCAGGACAATCTCGTCAAAATCTACAACGCCAGCAATGGCCAACCGACCGCAACCATGACCGGCCACGCGGCAGAGATTAACGCCGTTGACTTCAGTCGCGATAGTTTGACCGTGGCGAGCAGTTCGGCCGACGGTGTCACGCGCGTGTGGGATTTAACCGGGGCGATGCTCGAATACATGTCGTCCAGTCCAGCACTCCCGACCGCCGTCGCTTTTACTCCGGACAACCAATCGCTGATCATCGGTTCGTCCGACAATAAAATACAAATACACCGGCGTTCGCTTCAGCGAGTCATTGCCGGTTCGAAGTCCGCGCTGGCTGGCGTGGCCTATACACCCGACGGTGCGTCGCTCGTGACCGGTGGCGAGGACAAGAATGTACAACTGTGGACGGTGGCCACTGGGGCAGCGGTACGGGATTTTCCCGGCAATACTGAGGCCGTTAACGACGTGGCCGTAAGCAAGGACGGATCGAAAGTCTTCTCAGCGGGCAAAGACAAATCAGTGCGTGTTTGGACGTTAGCCGATGCCGCGGTTGTGGCGACTTTGACACACCCGGTTCCAGTAAATTGCCTGGCGGTTAGCGCCGACAACCTGAAGGTTGCGACCGGCAGCAACGACAATGTCTTACGTGTTTGGGATGTTGCCACGGGGCAATTACTTGAACGGATTCTCGACCACACCAAGCCGGTCTCCGCCGTCGCCTTTGCTCCTGATAACAAGAGCGTAGTTTCCGGCGACGCAGGCGGCGACACGTTCAAGCGTCCACTGTCGGCGACTTTGGTGTTGTTAGGTCATGAAGGCGGTGTCGGCAGCGTGGCCTTCAAACCCGACGGGCAGCATTTCGTTGCCGGCGGCGCGGATAAGTTCGTCAAGTTGTTCGATTTGACTGGCAAGATGGTGCTGCAATTTAGCGGTCCGACGGCCGCCGTCAACAGCGTGGCTGTGCGTGGCGACAGCTTACAAGTGGCCGGCGGCGGGGCCGATAACCATGTCTATTTGTGGAACGCCGCAAATGGACAGGTGGAACACAAGATCCCGACTCCGGCGGCAGTCGTGTCCGTCGCTTACAGTGCCGACAACACTAAACTCGTAGCAGCCGGCGCCGACAACCATCTAAGAGTTTTCAACGTTGCCGATGCCATGTTGCTCGAGGAGATCACCGCGCCGGCCACCCTCTCGTCGGTTGCGTTTACGCCGGATAACGGTTCGATTGTGACTGGGACGGCAGACAATAACGCGTATGTACACAGCCTTTCGCTTGTTCAGTTGCTGGCTGGCCATGAGGGCGCGGTTACGGCGATCGCATACACGCCCGATGGCGCTGCCTTGCTGACAGGTGGCGCCGACAAGACCGTCAAGCACTGGAATCTTGCCAATGGCCAGCCAATCCGCTCGATTCCTGGCCATACGGATGTCATTACCGGTGTTGCTGTCACGGCTGACGGGGCAAGCGTTGTGTCGGTGAGTGTCGACAAGACATTGCGCGTCTGGACGTTGGCCAACGGCGCGGCCGTCTCGACAATCACCGGCGCCGCACCCATACGTTGCTTGGCACTGAGCGGCGATTCGTTACGAGCCGTTACTGCTGGCGACGACCAACTCGTACACGTCTGGGATCTGGCGACCGGACGAGAACTGGAGCGTTTTGCCGGGCACGCCGGTGTAGTTTCGACCGTCGCTGTGTCGGCCGACGGCAAGCAGGTTGTCTCCGGCGGCGCGGACAAGTTCGTTCGTCAGTGGAACGTTGCGGCCGCGCGTGTGATTGTGGCTGACACGTTGAAAGTCCACGACATGGCGATCTCGGCCGACGCGACCCAAATTGTCACGGCCGGCGAAGACAAGTTCGTCAAGCTTTGGGACCTGGAAGGAAAACTGGTGCGTCAGTTTCCCGCTAGTCCAGCCCCGCTGCGCAGCGGGGCGCTGAGCAGCGACGGCAAGCTGATCGCAGCAGGCGGCGACCCGACGGGCGCGGGGCAAATCGTCTGGGTTTGGAACGTGGCGGACGGCAAACTGTTGCACACGATCGCGACCGGATTTGGCGTGACCCGTGTTGCATTTAGTGCCGATGGAAAACTGGCGGTTGCCGGTGCCGATAGCCACTTGCGCGTGTACGCTTCCGTTGATGCTCGTCTACTTCAGGATTTCACTTTGCCAGCGGTAGCTAATGACGTGGCATTCGCCGCGGATAACCAAACGCTCATCACAGCCGCGGCGAACAACAGCAGCTACGTCCTGCGATACAACTTGCTAAACCTGTTCACCGGCCACGAAGGCGGTGCCACGGCGATCGCTTTTTCGTCCGATGGCAAGTCACTCATCAGCACGGGTGTCGACAAAACAGTTCGACAATGGAATGCAACGACCGGCGAACCGTTACGCACGTTGGTCGGCGGCGCCGGCGTATTGAACAGTTTGTCGCTCACGCGGGACGGCAAGCAAGCGATCGCAGGTGGAGCCGACATGAAGGTGTATGTTTGGCAATTACCGGCGGCCGATGACGCCAAAGCTCCTGCCCAAGTTCAGCCTCTTGCCAGTTACACACACCCGGCCGCTGTGCGAACCGTCGCGGCCAATGCCGATGGCAGTATCATTGCGGCAGCGGGCGACGACAACTTGATTCGCTTGTGGGACGCTGCCACCGGTAAAGAGCGTGAACATCTTGCCGGGCATACCGCCGCGGTGCTGGCGATTGATCTGTCAGCCGACGGCCGCACAGTGATTTCGGGCAGTACGGATAAGACGTTGCGTCGCTGGCAGCCTGCGGTTCTAGCGGCCGCTGGCGCCGACGAAGGGGCGCTTCACGATGTCGTGTTTTCGTCAGATGGCGAGCACGTGTTCACAGCCGGAGCCGACAATACCGCGCGGCAGTGGAAAACAGACGACCTTTCAGCCGTGCAAAACTATGAGGGATCGACGGGACCAATCAAGTCGATCGCCGTCAGTAACGATGGCAAATACCTCGTAGGCGGCGGAGACGATGCGACAATGCGCCTCTGGAGCACGACCGACGGAAGCAGCGTGGCGTTGGTCAAAGCTCCGGCAGCCATCACCTCGCTGCTGTTGGCCGATAATGGCCAGAAACTGATCGTCGCCGGTGGCGACAACATTGTACGAAACTATGGCTTGACCGAAGTCGACGGGAAGCTACTACTACTGCCGACGCACGAATGCGTTGGACACACTTTGCCGCTGGCCAAGCTCGCCATGGCGGCCGATGGTCGAACTTTGTTCAGCGCGGCTGCCGATCAAACGATCAAACGATGGTACGCAGCCTCAGCACATCCGCGACAGACGTTGGCGGAGCACAAAGCCGCGGTTTACGCGCTGGCCTACAATGCCGACGGTTCACGGTTAGCCAGCGCTGGTGGCGACAAGTCAGTCCGACTTTGGGACACTGTGACTGGTGAACAGATTCACAATTTCGAGGGCCACACTGCCCAGGTAAATGACGTGGCGTTTCGTCCCGACGCTAAGGATTTGGTTAGTTGTGGTCTCGACGGTGTGATTCGTCTGTGGGACATCGAAAGTGGCGAAGAATCCAACAAGATTACCGATGGCATTACCGGCAGCTTGTATGCGGTGGCATATTCAAGGGATGGAGCAACATTGTCGACCGCTGGTACGGCCAAGGTCTGGCGATCGTTTAATCGAGAGACACTGTCGCCCGCACTGACCATCGCGGGACACAACAATACGATCTATGCCCTTCGCTACAACTCCGCGGGAACACGAGCCGCGACGCTCGACTTCTCGGGCAAGCTGTTCATTTGGAATGCTGCGACCGGCCAGCCACTTTTTCACCAGCAACTACCGGTGTTAACAGCCTATTCGCTCGCCTATTCCCCCGACGGCACCGAATTGTGCGTTGCCGCACGAGACCCGCGCATCTTGCGTGTCACTATTCCAGCAGCGGCACGGTAAGGAACCGTTGCCAGGCGGACTACGTCTCTGCCGTAGACAAACGGGATGCGTAGCTAACTTGTGGAGTCGTTTGCTATACTGGTTTCGTCACGCCTGAGCGACTTCAAGTACACCATCTCCAAGTCAACGCAAAACACGTGATCTGTATGCGAAATACCGTTTTGTTAGTCATCCTTCTAACGTTTCTTGAGGGGAGGCATACGTTTTCCGCCGATTGGCCTCAGTTTCGCGGCCCCAATAGTTCCGGCATCTCCGTTGGTTCGTCACCGCCGATTGAGTTTGGGCCAGGAAACAACGAGTTGTGGCATATTCCGCTCGATTCGGGCCACTCGTCGCCCTGCATTGTCGGCGATTCGATATTCCTGACGACCTACAACAAAGAGGAAAAACAACTTGCGGTTGTTTGTATTGCTTGCGCGGACGGCGCGATTCGTTGGAATCGGACGATACCGGCCAAAGAAATCGAAACGGGGCATCCGTCGTTCAATCCCGCGAGCAGCACTCCGGCGTCGGATGGCCAGCGCGTTGTGGCCTACTTTGGCTCGTTCGGATTGATTTGTTTTGACATGCAGGGGACGGCGTTATGGGAAGTGAAACTGCCACTCGCCAAATCCTATGGCGGCAACGCTACGTCGCCCATCATCGTCGGTGACCGAGTGATCCTTTATCGAGGCAGTTATAGGGATCATTTTCTGTTGGCCGTCGACAAAAAGACCGGCAAGGAGATCTGGAAGACGCCGCAATCCGCGCGTTTCACGACAAGCATGGCTTGTACGGCAACACCGATCGTCGCCAAGGACAAGTTGATTGTGCATGCCGTGAACGCGGTTCAAGCTTTCGAGATCTCCAGCGGCAAGTTGGTCTGGCAAGCTGATTCTTCGACAACGGCAACGAGCACACCGGTGCTGGCGGACAACGTAGTGATCGTCGCAACCTGGAACCAAACCGGCGAGCCTGCACTCGTGCCTGAGTATCCGCCTTATGAAAAATTGGTCGAAGACAACGACAAGGACGGCGACAAATTGGTTAGCCGTAACGAGTTGCCTAGGATGATGATCTTCCATCGATCCGAAGGCACGGAGGCGCCGCAAAACGGAATGCCGTTACGTTTCGCGTCGGTGGATCGAGACGGAGATGGGGAGATCAACGCTGACGAATGGGCGGACTGGCAGACAAGGAGTGCCGAGCGTCGGGCTCGGTACACGCGTCACGGGATCGTCGCAATCAACGTCGATAGCAAAGGGAGTGTTAAGTCGGAGCAGATTCGCAGTCTCGAAACGCAAGGCATTCCCGAAGTCCCCTCGCCACTGTATCACGGCGGCTATGTTTACTTTGTCAAAAACGGCGGCATTCTGACCTGTCTTGAGCTAAAGACCGGCAACCGCATTTACCGAATGCGCACCGGAGGAAAAGGCACGCATTACGCTTCGCCCATCATCGCGGATGGCAAGTTGTTTGTGACGTCGGGCGACGGACGGATATCGGTCGTGCGTTTGGGGCCGGATCCCAAGATTTTGGCGAAAAATGAATTCCGCGAGCAAACCTATGCGACTCCGGCGATCGTCGACGGCGTGATTTACGTGCGCACGCGCAAGACGCTGTTCGCATTCGCCTCGAGCAATCGATAATCGCGATACGCTGCTTCGCATAAGTTGTCCAGGGTTGAAAGGGGTTTAAGCCAGGTAGCTGCGAAAATGCTTGGAAGAACTCAGATGGGAGCTTCCCATTTTTCACTTCGGCTCCCTACCGCTCCGACCATGTCAGGCCGGGCTCGTCCCCCGGGACCGAGGTCGTGAGCGAGCTTGAGGTAGACCTTGTCGGTCTTCTGGGAGCAGGCCCGCATCTTCTTCGACAGCTCATCGGGCACCATCGTCGAGCCGTTCCCAGGTCGATGGCCAGCGACAGGTTGCCCTCACGTCCCACGGGTCTGTGAGACAATCAGTCGGCCAACATCCGCGGTTAGTGCGTAATCTTGCAGTTCGGCAGTGCCCGCTGGAGCTTTGTGACGCCTTCGTCGGTGACGTGGGTGTTGGCGAGCCACAGCGTGTCGAGGTTCGTCAGTCCTTTCAGGTGCTCCAGACCGGCGTTGGTGACCTGGGCATGGCTCAGGCCCAAGGTTCGGAGATTGGACAAGCCCTTGAGCTGCTCCAGTCCGGCGTCCGTAATCTGAGTGTTGCTCAGATCCAGCCGTTCGAGGTTGGTCAGCCCCTTGAGGTGCACTAGGCCGGCATCAATAACTTGCGTGTTCCCAAGGAAGAGGTATCCCAGCCCGCTGAGCCCTGTGAGGTGCTCTAGCCCGGCGTCGGTGACCTTGGTGTGTCCGAGTTCAAGCATACTGAGGCCGCTCATTTCTTTCAGGTACACCAGCCCGGCATCGGTGATCCGGGTCTTCGCGAGATGCAGGCTCGTAATGGTGCGGAGTCCTGCAAGGTGCGACAATCCGACGTCGGTGACTTCGGTGTCGTTGAGCATGAGTGTTGTGAGATTACCTACCGCTTTGATGTGCTCGAGTCCAATGTCGCTGATCGGAGCCCCACCGAGAGACAGGTCGGTCCGTCCTGTTAAGTTACTCAACTCTCTAACGTGCGCCAGCACGGCATCTGCGTCGTTGCCGAGATAGGGGCCGGGAAAGGTTATTTGCAGCCGGCGAGGGTACCAGAGAAAGACTTGGACTCCCGCTTTCTTTATTTCGGCAATGGCCGCCTGTTGTTTCGGGCTGGGTATGATGCGTGCGTTCGGCAGGGCCCTTTGGAGGTTGCTTATGCCCACGGAAGTCACCTCGGTATTGTCCAGCCGCAGGTAGCGGAGGCTGGCGAGTCCTTTGAGATGCTCAAGTCCCGCATCGGTGATTCGGGTATATCCAAGGTCGAGGTTTCGGAGGCCACTGAATCCTTTCAAGTGCGTCAGCGCAGCATCGGTGACAAAGTCATGGCGGTTGCTGCCGCGCCCGCGGTTGAGGTCGAGGTCCCAGGAGTGGAGCATCCCGTCCAGGCTGTGTAGGAGTTCCCAGTCGGCCTGGGTGGCCCGACCCATAGACACCTTCTCGACGTCAAAGACGCCGGGGTCGCCTAGAAGCCTGTCCAGCCAGTCAGGAGGTTCCTCGGCAAGATGATAGTGAAGTGTGAAACCCAGACTATTGTCCACCCTTTGCAGCTCAGCCATCGCCAGCCGGTTTTTCCTTGCCGATTGGAGCCGGCTGCCGAGCCAGCCGAAAAAGGCGCCGAGCACCAGCACCACAATCAGCAGTGTTCGTACGCGGAATTGAAACCAGCGGCGTTTCCGTTTCGGCGGGACGGAATCGTTCATGGTCATGCCCTCAAGAGGTGGAAGGCGATATACCGGTCAGTATAACAGGGCGTCGCTGGTAGGTGAGTAGTCTGTCCCAGAGCAACGAAAGAGCAGGTTCGCACGCTGGACGGCCTCACTGTGTCATCAGAGGTTGGTTCTCAACGCAGCAAACACGCGGATTCGGGCTTTGGCGAACAATCCGCCGTCTTTCGCAACACAGGCGTGAGAATCTGATGCGCCCAGGTTGGGTCGTCAATCGTGTGGCGGTCTGAGACAACGCCCACTCACCCTCCTCACCGCAAATCAGAAACCGGTCGATTTTCGACGTGTCCGAGAAACCTCGACCTTCTGACGACTTGATGAGCCAATTCCGCGCGGGTTGTATCGGGAAATAGTCGGTACTCTCTATCGGCTCCGGACCTTGGCCTTCAACTGAGCAACGTCGAAGCGATAGAACGTGATCTCGCCGTACGCGTCAGCCGCGCCGCGCGCTGTTTCTGCCAAGAGACCGATCGTGCCGTCGGCCAAACGCTGGACAACCGAATAAGCGGCAAAGCCGTTGTTGAATTGAGTCGGATTGACGAAAGTCTTTCCTTCGTCGTAGCTGGTCCAGACCGTGATATTGTTGCGATTGAGGCCGCCTTTACCGCGCGGTCCGGAAAAGAAGATTCGATCGCGGTCGTGAGCAGCACGTTTCGCGGAGTAGCGGACCAGCGAGCCGTCGACTGGCGTGAGGGGGATATCGGTCGGGTTGTCGTGTCCCCACGTGACTCCGCCATCCGTGCTGAGGTGGCGGCGGCGAAAATTGCCGCTGTTCTGCCGTGCGTCCAACAACACTCTGCCGTCGGTCAACTCGACGACTTCGCTCTCATTGGCATCCGGTCCAGGTGTGACGTTGCCGACCTGCCAGGTTTTCCCATGGTCGTCGGAGTAATAGACAAACGGCTCGACTGTGACCGGACCTTCTGGCGTGCTTGAACCGGCGCGCTTGGCCGGGATGATCAGACGGCCGTTTCGCGACTTGCGATCTTGCCACCCGAGTTGGATGCCGCTACCCGGACCAGGTTCGGCTTGCCGCCAATAGAGGCCGTCGCTGGTCTCGTCTGGTTCGTCCGGATACAAAACCTGCTTGCGATCTGACCAGGTTTTGCCGTTATCAGTACTCCAGCGGACCCACACAATCTGGTTGCCGTCATCGGGGTCCGTGCTTTGGCCATGCGCCACGTATCTCGGCGCAAGGTCTGGCCATTGCCCGTAGAACAGGAACACGGTCCCGGTGGTCGCGTCGAGCACCGGCGTCGGATCACCGAAATCGACCAGATCACCGTTTGTGCCGAATCCGGAATCGATGACGACCATAGGCTGCCAGGTTCGGCCGTTGTCGGTGCTCCGCCGCATGACCACATCGATGGGAGCGCTCTTATCGCGACGCGGGTCGCTGCCGTCTCCGCGGCGCCCCTCGGCAAAGACCAGTACCGAACCGTCCTCGGCGACGATCATGCCCGGTATGCGAAATGTATGGTAGCGGTCTGGCTGGGTGACATAGCTTCCCTTTGGAGAAACGAACGGCACCGTCACCGAAATGACTTCAGCGATTGCCTGAGGCTGTAGGATCCATGTACACAGGATCACCGGGATAACACGAACGTGTGTACTCCACCGTGACATACTCACCTCCTTGGTGATGGTTGCTAAAGCAACGTCTGGTTTTCGAATTCTGGTCGTGTTGCAGGCAGCTTTAGCATTAGTTCGATTGCTGCTCGTGAAAGTGCTTGAGCGCCTCCTGCACCGCGTGGAGCAGATCCTTGCGATTCTGGCGCATGACCGCTACTGGCACGCCAGTGAGTGGGTTTCCTCCGGCAAGCTTCTTGAGCGTCTGCTCCTCATCGCGCAGAATGATCTCCAGATTCTTTAAGCGATCGATCCACTTTTGTGCTGTCTTCTTGGCGCGGGGATGTTGCTTCAGATTCGGTTGACCTTCGATCAACACATAGACGGCGGCCGTGTGTGAATGAGACTGCGGAGTCCCGGCACTCCTCGATCGCGGGTTGCCCTGAAAACCTAACTTGGCCCCTGATGTTCGCAAGGCCAACCATCCGGCTTCGCGAATGTCCTGTTTGACTTCGAAGCGAAATTCCGACTCACC
>CAYFJO010000341.1:0-11788 GCA_964343305.1 uncultured Pirellulaceae bacterium
AAAGTACCGCGCCACACTGGCCGACCACCGGCGTCCTCTCCCACCGACAGTGTCGACCAGCGGGCTGCGGTATGAGACTCCCGAAGTTTTCTGAAATTTCGGAAGTCTGATTTTGTACGGTAATTGTAGGGCACGCCCTCTGTGGTGTGCCGTGTTCCAAGCGGAACGCCACAGAGGGCGTTCCCTACAACTCGCCACACCGACTTGAACTCTGCTCTAGGCTGTCAACGCGGGCTCCAACTCCACGGCCAGTTGTTCTTGTTCGCGGGCTGCTTTGCGAAGTTCCTTTTTTGCGTCGGCTTCACACGCAGGTGAGAATCGGACGGCAAATACCGTGAACGATGTGGCCAGCACGATCGTGCCCAGTACCAGCATCGGAGTTCCCCACTCCGTCGGCGCGACGCCTTTGAACAAAAAACCAGCCGCCACGGCACCCGCGTTGCCGCCCGCTCCGACAATGCCGGCCACCGAGCCAAGTCCTTTACGATTGATAAATGGCACGACCGAGAACGTTGCACCGTTTGCCATCTGGACACACATCGCGAACACGACCAGCGACGGGATCGCCAACCACAGCAGGACGATCTGCGAAAACACCATTAGCGCGATTCCTTCGCAAAACAACGCCAGGAACAACCAACTTGTTCGTCCTCGCAAGCCCCACCATTTGCCAAACTTGTCGCCCATCATGCCGCCCAGGGTGCGAGCAAACAGGTTCATCATTCCAAACGCCGCGGCCGCCATGCCGGCACCGAGCAGTGTGAGTTCGAATTTGTTGAAGAAATAGCGGGCCAATATGTTGTTCATCGTCAGTTCGACGCCAAAGCACGCGCCGTAGATCAAAAACAGTGCCCACACGCGTCCGTCGCGGCACACGCCCCAAAACGCGCTCTTCGATTTCTCATTGGCGGCTAGTTTGCCTTGGCGACGCAAGTCCGCAAAATTGCCTTCGGGCGTGTCTTGTGTGAAGAAATAGTAGACGACGCCCATTCCAATACAGACCAGCCCGGCAACGACCATCGCGGCTCGCCAGCCCAACGATTCGCTGAAACCAAGCGCTCCGACGAACAGTCCCAACAGGACGGGCATCGCTACTTGCGAAACGCCGCTGCCCAGGTTGCCCCAGCCGGCGGTCGTGGCGTTGGCCGTGCCGACGACGTTGGGTGCGAACATCAGCGACGTGTGATATTGCGTGACAACAAACGACGCGCCAATGATGCCGATCAACAGGCGCGAGATCAAAAACGTTTCATAACTGTTCGCAAACGCGATGCCGATCACAGGCAGCGATCCGAAGATCAGCAGTCCCGTGTACGTCAGGCGAGGTCCGAATCGATCGCATAACCAGCCGGCGATCAATCGCGCGACGATCGTCATCGACACCGACGCGATGACAATCCAACCCATTTGATGTTCGTTGAGCAGCAGATCTTTTTTCACCGTTTCCATCAACGGCGCGATGCCATACCAGGCGAAGAAGCACAAAAAGAACGCGAACCACGTCAAGTGAAAGGCGCGGACCTGCGGCATATCCCAGCGAAAGAAACAACTCCAGAGTCTTGTTGATTTGTCTTTGATTTCCATGTTGGTCTTCCTCTCGTGTAGCGTTGCCTTTCGCTCCGCAAGAGTTGCGGCACGCACCGGCGCACTTTCGTGGGCCGAAAGGCGACAATTCGCGCGCGCAGCTACACATCCAAATGTCGTCGTTGCGCCAGAGCCGCCTGATGACCCTATGTTCCGGTTGGTTCGGGAGAGGAGAACCTAACGGTGGGGGGGGGTAATCACTCAACAATCTTGTTGTTCAACGTTCAGTTGTTGGTCATCTTTATTTGGCGCGATGTTGGAACATAGTTTCTACGTGCCAATGTGAACCCGCAAAGACCGTGCCGCGACGATCTCTAGCACGACGAGCACCCATCGTTGAATCTTGAGCATCGCGGATAGACGCGTGGTTTTCCACAAAAACCGTCCAGAAACCACGGGATTTGTAACGAGGGTGCATGCATTGAGTTTGCGCCGCCGCTGCTTAAATTTGTGGCAGTTGATTTGTCCGGCGCCAATTTCACTCGGGTGGCCGAAGTCGCCAAGACTTTGGAAGTAAAGCAATATCGTCCAAACTCGGGCGGCTTCGGCGACGGTCACGGCACACGAATTGCAAATCAACCCTGACTGAATTTGAACCAACCTAACCCAACAACGTTGGCTGACATTTCGAGTTGTTACAGATCCTCTCCACTCATCTGTGACATCAGCCAGACTGTGTTGGCTGGGCGCTAGGCGACGCCCCCGACGATTTGAATCCGTGCGTTCGGTACGGATACCTGTGCGCAATGATCCTAGCAACTCCAAAATCCTCTGACGGTACGTCGTTGCTCGACGCCTTGCTCGCCGAGCAACAGCGGACAACTGCCGTTGAAAGATTCGCGCTGTTGTATGATCGCGGCGCGTTGCCGATGCACGAGTCGCACGCAAGTCATGCGTGACCGCCTGCCACAGCACGAACGGGCTCGAAGAAGAGGAAGCGTGGTGGGACGAGTAAAGGATGAAATCACAAATAACAAGAAACAAATAACAAACAAATCACAAGCTCTAAATTCAAGAACTCACCGTTTGAGATTTGCGATTTGGAATGTGTTTGTGGTTTGTCATTTGAGATTTGGAATTTAACTCCAGTGATAGCAGAAAACAAAAAAACAATCGTCGTCATCGGCAACGGCATGGTCGGACATCGTTTCGTCGAAAAGCTCGTCGAGTTCGACGAAGACAAACGTTTCAAAATCGTCACCTTTTGCGAGGAACCACGTGCGGCGTACGACCGTGTCGGCTTGACGTCGTTCTTCGCCCATCGCGACGCCGAACAGTTGATGCTCGCACGACTCGACTGGTATCGCGAGAACAAAGTCGAGCTGCACATCGGCGACCGGGCGAGCAAGATCAATCGCAAGAAGCGAATTGTCGAGTCGGACAAAGGCGTCAAAATCGAGTACGACGCCGTCGTGCTGGCCACCGGTTCGTATCCGTTCGTTCCACCGATCCCGGGCATCAACCATCGCGGAGTGTTCGTCTACCGGACGATTGAAGATCTCGAAAAGATCATCGAATACGGCAGCAAAGTCAAACGCGCCGTGGTGATTGGCGGCGGCCTGTTGGGACTCGAGGCGGCCAAAGCGGCCTACGATCTTGGACTCGAAACACATGTCGTCGAATTTGCCCCGCGCTTGATGCCAAGGCAAATTGACGACGCTGGTTCGAAGATCCTTGTCCAGCAAATTGAAAACTCGGGTGTCAAAGTCCATCTAAACAAAGCGACCAAAAAAGTCCGTGGCGATGGCGTTGTCGAACAGATAGTCTTCAACGACGACCAGACGCTAGACGTCGACATGATCATCGTCTCGGCCGGCATTCGACCACGCGACGACCTGGCCAAAGAATCGAAGATCGAAGTCGGCGAGCGCGGCGGCGTGATTGTGAACGACCATTTGCAAACATCCGAAGAAGACATTTACGCGATTGGCGAAGTGGCGTTGCACGAAGGGATGATCTATGGGCTCGTCGCGCCGGGGTACGAGATGGCCGAAATTGTGGCGGCGAATCTCTGTGGCCAAGACATCAAGTTTGGCGGCACAGACCTGTCGACCAAATTGAAATTGATGGGCATCGACGTCGCCAGCTTCGGCGATTACGAATCCACGGACGCCAAACCGCTGACGTACGAAGATCCCTTTGGCGGCATCTACAAAAAACTGTTGTTCAGCTCCGACGGCAAACAACTCATCGGCGGCGTACTCGTCGGCGATGCCTCGGACTACGGCATGCTCGCGGCGTTGTGCCGAGGTGGCGACGAACTGCCGTGCCCACCGGGCGAACTGATCGTCGGCAGCGGCTCGGCGCTCGGCGCGAATGCGATGGGCGAGGGTGCTCAAATCTGTTCGTGCAACAACGTCACGAAAGGCCAAATTTGCGATGCGATCCGTGACCAAGACTTGTCAACGTTGGGCGAAGTCAAATCGTGTACCAATGCAGGCACTGGCTGTGGTGGCTGCATTCCGCTGGTCACCGACATCTTAAATGGTGAACTCGAAGCCGCCGGCAAGGCGGTGAACAAAGACCTCTGCGAACACTTTGCTTACTCGCGACAAGAGTTGTTTGAGATCATCAAAATCAAAGAAGTCAAGACTTTCGACCAGTTGATCGCCAGCCACGGCAAGGGCAACGGATGCGAGATTTGCAAACCAACGGTCAGTTCGATCCTGGCATCTCTTTGGAACGAAAACATCTTGACGTCGGACCATCAAACGTTGCAAGACACGAACGACCGGTTCCTGGCGAACATGCAGCGTGGCGGATTGTATTCCGTCATTCCACGCGTTCCTGGCGGCGAGATCACGCCGGAAAAACTCATCACACTCGGTCGCGTCGCGAAAAAATATGGACTTTATTCGAAGATCACCGGCGGCCAGCGCGTCGTTCTGTTTGGTGCGCAGCTTCAACAACTGCCTGATATCTGGGAAGAGTTGGTGGACGCTGGTTTTGAAAGCGGTCATGCCTACGGCAAGGCGGTTCGAACCGTGAAAAGTTGCGTCGGTTCAACGTGGTGCCGCTACGGTGTTCAAGACAGCGTAGGTTTCGCGATCAAAGTCGAGGAGCGGTACCGCGGTATCCGCGCACCACACAAAGTCAAGTTCGCGGTTAGCGGATGCATCCGTGAATGTGCCGAAGCCCAGTGCAAGGATTTTGGTTTGGTGGCGACCGAACACGGCTACAACTTGTACGTCTGCGGCAACGGCGGCGCGAAACCGCGGCACGGAGATTTGCTGGCCGCTGACATCGACGAAGAAACAGCGATCCGCTACATCGATCGCGTCTTCATGCACTACATCTTTACGGCCGACAAACTAACCCGAACTTCCGTTTGGATGGAAGAACTCGAAGGCGGCATCGACTACCTCAAGGAAGTTGTGATCGACGGCAAACTCGGCATCTGCGACGAACTCGAAGAGCGGATGCAACACCTCGTCGACACTTACGAGTGCGAGTGGGCCGAGGTCGTCAACAATCCAGAAAAGCGAAAGTTGTTCCGCCAGTTCGTCAACACCGACGACACGCAATCGGCGATCGAGTTCGTTGACGAACGCGGCCAGATTCGCCCTGCTGATTGGCCCAAAGATGACGTGCCACTCGTGCAACGCAAGATGCCCACAGCCGGCTGGCCCAACGGCAAAACCAAGAAACCGGAAAGCCCCCAAGCGACGTGGGAGAAGGTTGGCACCGTCACCGATTTCCCGAAAGACGGCGGCGCGGCGATCAAATACGGCGATGTCCAAATTGCCGTTTTCAATTTCACCAGCCGAGGCGAATGGTATGCGACGCAAAACATGTGTCCGCACAAAAACGCGTTTGTTTTGTCGCGCGGCATCGTGGGAAGTGTTGGCAAAGTGCCCAAAGTTGCCTGTCCGTTGCACAAAAAACCGTTCTCGTTGGAATCGGGTGAAAGCCTCTCAGGCGAAGAATTCTCGCTCAAGGTATTCCCGGTCAGAATTGAAGGCGACGATGTCTACCTGAAACTTCCACCCAAATCACAACTCAACGCGATTCTCGCGACCGACCTTCATTGCGTCGGCGGGAGCGACGCCGAACAGATCGAACAACTGGCGTGTGTATCATGTAGCGGATGTTGATCCCCAAATCAAGCTTTGACAAAGCATTAGACCATACCCAATCTCGTCGCCGCACATGATGCTGGTGAAGTGGACGGCATGCACTATTTGGTCATGGAGAATGCCGACCATCGATTCGCCACACCCAACAAGCATTGCCAGAGTGCCAAATCGCTTACTGCTTCCAAGGATTCTGATCAAACAATCGCACGACCATCCTCTGCTGCTCGTCGACCTGCACACGCGACGCCTGGCCGAGGACTTGTGTTTCCAGCAAACCTCGCGTTCGAAACATCTCCTGGGCCATGACAACGCGGCCGAGTTTGGGGTCGAAGTGAATCGTGCCGCCCGCTTGTTGTGTTTCGAATCTGGCCGAACTGATGTCAAACGGCAAACCACCAACTCCATCCGCGGGCGGCTTGTAGGTCATTTCGTGCCAGTAGTTATATTGGTCAGCCTGTTGCGATCGCGGGCCTCGCCGGAATGTTGTTCGACCATACCAACTGCCCAGCGCGTCCCAGTCGTGCGTCATTTGGCGTTGCCAAGTGCCGTTGGCCGCCTGTTCGTCTGGTTTGAAGAACGAGAGCTGGGCAATTTCTTTCCAACCGTCTTCGTCCATCACACTCGTGATCATGAAGCCTTCGAAGCCTTCCGGTTTTGCTTCGATCGCTTTACGCGTGTCTTTGTGGCCCGTAAACTCGATCACGTCATGGCGATCGTTCAACGTGAACGAAAACTGCTGGCCTATTAAGTCACGCAACGATCTTTCAAATGACGCGCGGGTCAGCGCGTCGGCCTTTTCGAGTCGTGTGTTCACGACGATTTGGGAAACTGTTCGCTTGCCATCTTTGCGCACGGGACTGATTTGGGTTCTTGACAAGATCCCATACTGAATGTCTTGTGACATAGACAAACCTTGTACGACAAACGATGGCTTGCGCGCGACAGCGATCTCTTGATACAGTTCGATCGGTTCGTCCGCAACTTCGACCCGCGCGACATGTGTGGTCGGCTCGGGCTCGATCTCGTTTTCTTTGGGATCGAGTGTGCTGGGCGACTGAGGTGAATCAACGACGACTTCCGTGGGACGGGCTGGATTGTCGGGAACAGGTTTGGTTTCAATTGAATTGGCGACACTCGTTGGAAATGTCTCCGGGGGAAGTGACAAGACAAGTTGCTCGTCAGGTAGAGGATCCGAATGGCGTTCGACGTCGATCGCATTCGTTGCCTGTGCCGGGCGGTTCTCATGCTGCGTCGTGCGAAGAGTGGGCTGGTTTTGTGATGAAGGAAGAGAAGTCACTGTCGCCTGTTGCGCGCGATGCGGCGGGGCTGGCTGACGGCTGGTGGATGATGCGACGATGCAGCCGACCGCAATGAAGAACAGCACAACGCAAACACTCGCGCCGATCCAGATTTCATTTCCCGTTTTGAGGTGAGGCCTACGGGAACTCGAACGCGTAGCCGACGTTCGGGGCAGAGGCGGCGGGCTGGGGACCTGCGGCTTGCCCGCGAAACGAATGGACCCGGCGGGCGCCCAACTCTCCATTGCTTCGTGCCAGACGAGGACCGATGGTGTGATTTCACCCGATTTGGCCATCGCAGCAAGTTCGTCTCGGCTCACGGGGCCGACGGCTTGGCCGCCATGTTGATAGTACCACGCTTCGGCCATTTTTTGCACTTCCTTGGAACAGATCGAGACGTCAATGGAATGAACTGCCTGCCATAACGAAGGTATCTATTTGGCCACCCATACTCGACGTCCGACGCAAAGTGAAATGGAATTTGCCGAGGCCCACATCAAGTCGTCAAACTCCGACGAGTTCCTTTCACGTCACTAATTGCTTGAAATCGCCACAATTATGGGGCAGAATCTCATTTTCCAATGAACGGTCCGCGTGCCCCACCAACGGGTAGTGGATTGGCAATCAATTGACAATCCTTGTTCGCACAATTCCAATAGATTCAGTGAATAGGTATCTTATGCGAAGCGGTCGCTTCAAAACCTGAAAGTATCACGTTTTTTGGGATGCAAGGTAGCCATGGCAACACGAATGAGTGATTTTGTCGAGATCTTGATTCGACGTGGAATCATCAGCCCCGATCAACATGCGGAAGCCGAACAAGTTGCCCGCGAATCGGGAACCACGGTGGCCGATTCGCTCGTCCGGCTCGGATACGCCACGGGCGAAGATGTCATGCTCGCCATCGCACAGGTTCACAAATTGGACTATGTGAATCTGAACGACATCAAAATCCCGGACGCAGTCATCGAGCACGTGCCTGAATCGGTCGCTCGTGAAAACGCGATCCTGCCCATGGCTGAAGACGAGGGCACGCTGATCATCATCATCAGTGATCCCGATGACTTTGACACGATCGAAAAGCTGCGATTTATTCTCAATCGTGAAATTCGCATCGCCTTGGCACCTCGCGAATTGATTCTCGAAGCAATCAACCGCTATTACGGGCAGGTCGAAGGTGAATCGGCTGACTCGATGCTGCAGGAATTCACCGATACGGCGATCGATTTCACCGAAACGGACACCATGACGGCTGCCTACAGCGATGAAGAGGATGTAGATGAGAATAGCGCACCCATCGTTCGATTGGTGCAGATGATGATCATCGAAGCCGTCCAACTTCGCGCGTCGGACATTCACGTAGAACCGTTTGAAGATCGGGTTCGAATCCGGTATCGAATCGATGGTCAACTTATTGAGAGGGATAGTCCACCCCGCCGTTTGTTGGGAGCCATTATTTCTCGCATCAAGATCTTGGCGAAAATCGATATCGCCGAAAGACGCCGACCTCAGGACGGTCGAATTAAAGTGTCTACGGGCGAGAAGGACTTGGATCTTCGCGTGAGCTTGATTCCCACCAATCACGGCCAGTCGGTCGTGATGCGGCTGCTGGACAAGGACAACATTAAGATTGGTATTCGGCAGTTGGGATTGTCGGACGAGAACTTTCGAGTTTTTAACAGTCTCATCAAGCGCCCCAACGGCATCATGTTGGTGACTGGTCCGACAGGGTCGGGGAAAACCACCACGTTGTATGCGGCATTGAATGCGATGAATCGGCCCGATCGAAAGATCATCACGGCGGAAGATCCGGTGGAGTATTACCTGCCAGGAATCAATCAATGCGAAGTCAAGCATGACATCGGGCTGGATTTTGCCCGCATCATTAAGGCCATGTTGCGTCAGGCACCGAACATCATTCTGGTCGGCGAAATGCGAGATCAGGAGACGGCAGGCATTGGAATCGAGGCATCTTTAACTGGACACTTGGTTTTCAGTACACTGCACACGAACGATGCGCCCAGCGCCGTAACGCGCATGACTGATATGGGAGTGCCAGCTTATTTGGTCGCCAGTAGTGTTATCGGCATTCTCGCTCAGCGATTGGTACGTGTGATTTGCCAGAAATGTAAACAACCGTTCATGCCTCCAGAGAGTGTTTTGAAGGACGCCGGGATAAGCAAAGAGCTGGCCGACGAGGCCAGCTTTGGAAAGGGCCGAGGTTGCCCGAATTGCCAACGCAGTGGCTACCGTGGACGGATGGGAATTCACGAGCTGTTACCGCTGAGTTCTAAAGTACGTGAGTTGATTTTCGACGGTGTGTCGGCGACAGAGATTAGGAAAGTCGCCGTCCAGCAAGGCATGCGCACACTGTATGTGGACGGCATGAATAAGGTAATGCGGGGCATCACTTCCTTTGAAGAGATATATCGCGTTGCGAAGCGAACTGAACAGGATATTGTCAGTTAGTAGCATTTTTATCGCGTGTCTGGGCCCCTCTGCGGCGTGGCCGATCCTTGACAAAGCGAACACATTGATGGCCAGCGAAAGCCGGTCGATTTCGAAAGCTGAAAACTGCCATGCCCGAGTTCGTTGGGCCAAGTATTAACTTTAAATTGAGTTTTTCTAGAACTATGCAAATAATCGGCATGCGGCCAGTCGTCGCGCGTCTCATCTTATCGGATCTGAATTATGGCTACTGTCCTGGTTGACAAGCTGTTGCAAGCCTGCGTGAAGCAGGGAGCTAGTGATATTCACATTACTACCGGGCAACCCCCCGTCTTTCGGTTACACGGCCGGATGCGAAAGCTGGAGACGAAAGTTCTGGAAGCGGACGATACGGTTGGTTTGATGAAGAGCATCACTCCCGATCGCTGCCAACGGGAATTGCAGGAAAATGGCAGCACGGACTTTGGGTTCGCATTTGGCGAACAGGCGCGATTCCGTGTTTCGGTGTTTAAACAACGCGGCAACATCGCAATGGTCCTACGACAGATTCCCACGGATCTTTTAACGCCCGATCAGCTTGGCTTGCCCGAATCGGTTGTCAAGGTTTGTCATCGGCCGCGTGGACTGTTCCTGTGTACGGGTCCGACGGGTTCTGGCAAGAGTACGACGTTGGCCAGCTTGATCAACCACCTGAATGAAGTCTGTGATCACCACATCATCACCATCGAAGACCCGATCGAATTCTATCATTACCACAAGATGTCGACGATCAATCAGCGCGAAGTGGGTGTGGATGTGACGAGTTTTGCCGAAGCGATTCGGCGCGCGTTGCGGCAGGATCCGGACGTCATCCTGGTTGGTGAACTGCGCGATTTAGAGACGATCGAGGCCGCCATCACGGCGGCTGAAACGGGACACGTGGTATTTGGCACTCTGCACACGAACAGCGCGCAAGGTACCGTCAACCGAATTATTGATGCTTTCCCGGGCAACTTGCAGGATCAAATTCGTACCCAGCTTGCAAGTTCGTTGATTGCCGTGGTCGCACAAACACTGTTGCCGCGCATTGGCGGCGGAAGATGTGCCGCCTACGAAATCCTGATCGTTACTTCGGCGATCGCGAACTTGATCCGCGAAAACAAAACGTTCCGTATTAATTCGGCCATTCAAACCGGAGCCAAATTTGGCATGCAGTTGATGGATGATGCATTGTTCAAGCATTGGCGGGACGAGAAATGCACCATGGAAGAAGTGCTTGGATCATCGCATAGCCCGGACGACGTCGCGAAGCGGATTGCGACCTATCGAAAGATGTTGGCCGAACAACAAAGCGCCAATGGCGAAGAAGAAGATTCAGAGCAAGCAGCCAGTCCAGCAAAGGCCGGTTAGAAGCAAAACAAAACCAACCCAAGAAACAACAGCCCAAGAAACAGTGAGTTATGGCAACACGTCGAATCGGTCAAATCCTGGTCGACCTTGGTTTCATCACAGACGACCAACTGGAAACGCTGCTTGACGAACAGCAGCAGAACCCCGGCCAGTTGCTGGGCAAGATCGGCGAGGAAATGGGGCTGATTACGGACGAACAACTCGTCCAAGCGCTCGCGGAACAATTGGGCATGCAGGTGATCTCGCTCGAAGAGGCGAACATTGCCGTCGAAACTCTTGCTGAAATCACGGATTCGATGGCCCAGCTTTATCGAGTCATTCCAGTTCATGCTGACGAAAGCTCGCTGACAGTTGCGACATGTGATCCGCAGAATCTATCCATGCAGGACGAGTTGCGGACGTTTCTGGGCAAAGACATTCGGTTGCTGATCGCCACGGAGCGCGAAGTGACGCAGGCGTTGGATCGATTCTATGCCGAGGCACTCGAAAGCGTCGAAACGCTTGTTAAGCAACTCGAAGAAGACACCGAGTTGAAGCAGGCCGCCGAGTTGTTGGCGCTGGAAGGACCCGTCGATCTAACCAGTGTTGAAGCCTTGGCGGATAGTGCGCCGGTGCGCAAGCTGCTGAACATGGTGTTGCTGTTGGCCATCAAGGATCACGCCAGCGACGTTCACTTTGAGCCCTTCGAAGATGAGTTCCGAATTCGTATCAAAGCGGACGGGGTGCTGTATGAAATGGTGCCCCCGCCGCGACATTTGGCGTTCGCGATTACGACGCGCATCAAGGTGATGGCGAATTTGGATATTGCGGAGCGTCGCATACCCCAGGACGGTCGTATCGAGCTTTCGGTCGGTGGCCACCATGTCGACTTGCGGGTCAGCGTGTTGCCGACGCTGTTCGGCGAAAGCGTGGTGATGCGAGTGCTGGATCGGAGCGTTGTTTCGTTGGACCTGAACAATGTGGGAATGGATGACGGAACCATCGAGACGTTCA
>CAYFJO010000342.1:0-11621 GCA_964343305.1 uncultured Pirellulaceae bacterium
CCGATGCGGGCGGCAACACATCCGAATTCTCCAACCCCGGGATCGTTACCACGCCACTGCAAGCGAAGAGTCAGAAGAGTCAAGGGACGAGAGTCGAGAGTCGAGAGCTTCAGCCAAACCAACTCCAGCCGATCGTCGACGCCGCGATCTCGATCTGGGAAAGCACTGGCCTAACAACCCAACAACTTGCCACACTGGAATCCGTCGATGTGCAAATCAGCGACCTGCCCGGCAACTTGCTCGGCGTGGCATCGGACAACACGATTACGATCGATACCAACGCCGCCGGCTTCGGCTGGTTCGTCGATTCCACGCCGCTGGACGACAGCGAGTTCACGGCTGCCGACGTGGATGCGCTGGACCAAATGGACTTGCTAACCGCCGTGCTACACGAATTCGGCCACATCCTGGAATTGGCCGATGTGTTGATCAGCGACCACGATCTCATGTCCGCTTGGCTCGAATCCGGCGTACGCCGCAAGCCCAATTGACGGGTGAGCACTGCGGTTAAACAAGGAAGTTCCTGGATTTCGGCAATCATTCTCGTTAGAATGAAAGGGCCCATTACCACATTGGCGAAGAGTCTCATTCGAGGAAAGCGCCATGAGTTTGATCAGGCAGTTCTTGCAGTGGCTTCGTTCTGAATCCAAGACCCCGCGCAAACTAAATACACAGCGTGGTCTTGCCTGTGCAACGGAGCCTTTGGAGAGCCGCGTGCTGCTGGCGTCCGACTTTGGCGATGCGCCCGATCCGTCGTATCCAACGCTGCTGGCAAGTGATGGAGCACGGCACACGTTGGGGTCCGGTCTCTCGTTGGGCGCGCTAATTGATGCGGACGCCGATGGGCAGCAGACTCTGTCCGCCGACGGAGACGATACGGACGGGACGGATGATGACGATGGCGTGACGTTGGGTGCAGTCGCAGCCGGCGATCTTACAGCAAGTGTGACTGTGAACGTTCAGAACGCACCCAGCGGCGCGAAACTGGACGCGTGGATTGACTTCAACGGGGATGGTAACTGGTTGTTGTTCGGTGAACAGATATTCGACAGCATCGACGTCGTGGCGGGTGACAACAACCTCACGTTTGAGGTGCCGGCCGATGCGAGTGTCGGCGATGCCTTCGCCCGGTTCCGACTGAGTACGGCCGGGAACTTGCGGCCGACAGGCCTGGCCGCGGATGGCGAAGTCGAAGATTACCAGATCAATGTGCAAGCGCCTGGGGGCTCCGGGCGGTTCGTCGACACTGGTCAGAACTTCGGACTCGCCTCGCCCAGTACGAACATTCGGGTGGGCGACTTGGACGGTGATGGCGACTTGGACTCGTTCGTCACCAACCGCAATGCCTTCGCGCCGAACGAAGTCTGGCTCAACAACGGCGATGGGTCGTTCAATTCCACCGGTCAGTCCCTTGGTGCCTCGCTAAGCACGAACGCCGCTCTCGGTGACTTGGATGCCGACGGCGACTTGGATGCTTTCGTTGCGAATGAAAACGCCAGCGCCAACCGCGTCTGGTGGAATGACGGTACGGGAATGTTCACCGACAGCGGGCAGTCCATCGGGAACTTCGGCAGCCAGGCAGTCGAACTTGGTGACCTGGACGGGGATGGCGACCTGGATGCCTTCGTCGTCAATGCGCATGGACCAAGCAAGCCCCACAACGTTTGGCTCAACAACGGAGGTGGCACGTTCTCGCTCGGTTCCAGCTTCGGGGGCAATGACAGCCGTGACGTTGCACTTGGCGATGTGGATCGCGATGGTGACCTGGATGCTTTCGTCGTGCACTACAATCGCGCCAGCAACACGGTCTGGCTCAACAACGGTGATGGTACGTTTACCGACAGCGGCCAGGCACTGGCAGGAGACTGGAGCGAGGGTGTGGCGTTAGGCGACTTGGATGGCGATGGGGATTTGGATGCGTTCGTGATTGAGCTTTATTACACCAATGCGAACACCGTTTGGTTGAACAACGGCACGGGCGTATTCACGGACAGTGGCCAGGCCCTCGGCGGTTCGGTGAGCCAGAATATCGACTTGGCCGACTTGGACGGGGATGGTGACCTGGACGCTGTCGTGGCGAATGCGTCCGGCGACGAAAACAAGATGTGGCTGAACAATGGCGCTGGCATCTTTTCTGAGAGTTCCCAATTCCTGGCCGCAACCGCGCAGTATGGAGCCTTGGACCTGGGCGACTTGGATGACGATGGTGATATCGACGCCTTTGTAGTCAGCGACCAGTTATACCAGCATCGAGTCTGGCTCAACGACCCCGACGTTGATTTTGGAGATGCGCCGGACGCCTACCAGGTTTTGCTCGTCGAGGGTGGCGCGCGACATCACATTGCCGGCCCGCAGTTGGGCAGCTTGATCGATGCGGAGGACGACGGCCAGCCGAGTGTGAACGCCGACGGTGACGACACCGTCGCTACAGACGATGAAGATGGTGTGACATTTGGGCCGCTGACAGTCGGCCAGACAGGGGCGTCGGTCACGGTCCATGTGCAAAACGCTGGTAGCGGTGCAAAACTTGACGCCTGGATCGACTTGAATCGAGACGGTAGCTGGCTCAATGGCAGCGAGCAGATATTCCACACCGAACCTGTCGTCAACGGAGACAATCTCTTGTCGTTCGACATCCCCTCCCACGCATTGCCGGGCACGAGTTTTGCTCGTTTCCGTCTGACCGTCGCCGGCGGGCTCCCACCGACTGGATCGACCCTGAATGGTGAAGTCGAAGACTATTCCGTCGTGCTGCAACCGCCGCCGGGCGCGGGCAACTTCGTCGATAGTGGCCAGAGCCTGGGCAGTGCGGCGAGCGCCTTGACCGAGTTGGCTGACGTCGATGGCGACGGCGACTTGGATGCGTTTGTCATCAACACGGGACAAGCAGATAAGGTCTGGCTCAACGATGGGAGCGGAAGCTTTACCGACAGCGGCCAGAGCCTGAGCGTGGCGAACGGGGCGGGCGGAGTGCTGGGCGACCTGGACGGCAATGGCAGTCTCGACGCCTTCATTGCAATCGACGGCGGAAACGAAGTCTGGCTGAACAATGGCAGTGGGATGTTTACGAATAGCGGGCAATCGATCGGGACATTCAACAGCCGGCGAGTTCGACATGGCGACATCGACGCCGACGGGGATCAAGACGCAGTCGTCGCCGCTACCCAAGGCTCCAGGATTTGGCGTAACGATGGGAGCGGAGTCTTTTCGTTCGGTGCCTACCTCGATTCCACGTTCGAAAGCCGCGATCTAGCGCTGGGCGACGTCGATGGAGATGGAGACCTCGACGTGTTTGTAGTGCAAGGCGCAGGGCTGACGAACCGTCTGCTCGTCAACCAAGGCACGAGCAGCCTGTACTTCACGAATTCGTATCAGAGTTTGGGCACCGACAGCGAGGGCGTGGCTCTCGGGGATCTGGATAATGACGGCGATCTGGACGTTTTCATTGGTAACTCGCTTCAAGGGAGTACGGTCCTGCTGAACGATGGCAACGGCACGTTTACAGATAGCGGTCAAACTCTAGGCGTGGCTGGTGTATCCGAAGTCCGATTGCTAGATGCAGACGGCGACGGCGATTTGGATGCATGGGCAGTGCATGCGTCCCTCGGCAGTGTGCTGTGGGTGAATGATGGTAACGCCGTGTATTCTTCCGGGCCCGCCTTGGCATCTTCTGAGAGCGCATCGCTCGGCGACTTCGATGCGGATCGAGACATCGACGCATTTCTATCGCACAGCGGCCCAAATCGTGTTCTTTTGCAGATTCTCTCCGATTATGGTGACGCGCCCGATACGAGTACGGGAACGGGTGCGGGCAATTACAACACACTGGCTGCGGATGGTGGTCCCTCCCACGAGATCGTGGCAGGACTGCTGATGGGCGCGAGTGTGGATGGGGATGGCGGCACGCTCCAAGGCGCGTCGGCCAATGTTGACGACGTGGACGGGGCGCTGCCGGATGACGAAGATGGGCTGAACTTCCCCCAAGGTGACTTACTGTTGACGATCGGGACGCAGCCGAAGGTGAACGTAATTGTCACCAACAACACTGGCACTGCCGCGACGCTTTCTGGCTGGATCGATTACAACAACGATGGCGTGTTCGACAACGCCACCGAGCGTGCTCAAATGGCTGTGTCCGACAGAGCGACCAGCGATATCGTCACCCTTTCCTTCCCAACCGTGCCAGGCGGGTTTATTGGCAACACATACGCCCGCTACCGCCTCAGCACCGATGCCGCAGCAGCGAATCCCACCGGCGCGGCCAGCGACGGCGAAGTGGAAGACTACGTCGCCACGATCCTCGACACCAGCGACGGCACGGTGCAGAGCAACGTCAAGATCAGCGACGGCCTGGCCGGCTTCATGCCTAGCGGACTGGATTCTCTTGACAAATTTGGCAGTTCGCTGGCCAGCCTGGGTGACCTGGACGGGGACGGCGTGGGTGATCTGGCCGTCGGGGCGCGCGATGACGAGAACACGGAAAACGATGAAGGTGCTGTGTACGTGCTGTTCATGAACAGCAATGGAACCGTAAAAAGCGACGTCAAGATCAGCGACGGCTTGGCCGGCTTCACACCCAACGGACTGGAATTTGGTGACCAATTCGGGAGTTCGCTGGCCAGTCTGGGTGACTTGGATGGGGACGGCGTTGCCGATCTGGCGGTCGGGGCGCAATTCGATGAAAACCCGGCTGCCTATTCACCATATGGTCCACAGGGCGCCATATACGTGTTTTTCATGAAGACCGATGGGACGGTGAAGAGCAATGTCAAGATCAGCGACGGCCTGGCCGGCTTCACACCTAGCGGACTGATTAATAGTGACAGATTCGGCATTTCGCTGGCCAGCCTGGGTGACCTGGACGGGGACGGTGTGGTCGATCTGGCCGTCGGAGCAGAACGTGACGAAAACAACGAGGCCACCAACGACGCTGAAGGGGCCGTGTACGTGCTGCTGATGAACAGCGACGGCACGGTGAAGAGTCACGTCAAGATCAGTGACGGCCTGGCCGCCTTCACACCCAGCGGACTGGATGGAGGTGACCTATTCGGCAGTTCGCTGGCCAGCCTAGGGGACCTGGACGGGGACGGCGTGGGCGATCTGGCCGTCGGGGCGCGCGGTGACGAAAATACGGAAGGCGGTGAAGGGGCCGTGTACGTGCTGCTGATGAACAGCGACGGCACGGTCAAGAGCCACACAAAGATCAGCGACGGCCTGGCCGGCTTCACACCCAGCGGACTGGAATCTGGTGACCAGTTCGGCAGTTCACTGGCCAGTCTTGGTGACCTGGACGGGGACGGTGTGGGCGATCTGGCCGTCGGGGCGTTTCTTGACGAAAACATTGAGGGCGTTGAAGGGGCCGTGTACGTGCTGCTGATGAACAGCGACGGCACGGTGAAAAGCAACGTCAAGATCAGCGACGGCCTGGCCGGCTTCACGCCCAGCGGACTGGATGGGGATGACCGATTCGGCAGCGCACTGGCCAGCCTGGGTGACCTGGACGGGGACGGCGTCGGTGATCTGGCCGTCGGGGCGTTTTTGGACGAAAACACGGTCTCCGGTGAAGGGGCCGTGTACGTGCTGTTTCTCAATCCGGCGTCGTTTGACTTTGGCGATGCACCTAATTCTGCTCAGTCCGGATTTCCTTCCAGCTATCCGGTGTTGCTAGCCGACGATGGGGCTCGGCATCAGGATGTTGGTCCGACGTTAGGTCTGTTACGGAGTACCGAAAGCGAAGGTCAACCCGACGCCAATGCCCTCGGCGACGACAACGATGGTACGGACGACGAAGACGGAGTGACGTTCGCCGGCGGAACGGTCACGGCCAGCTTTGCCAGCGCGACCGTCGGGTCGGTCGATGTCAATTTGCAGAATGCCGATGCGTCGTCGAATTTGCTCAACGCTTGGCTGGACTTTAACCGCGACGGCGACTGGGACGATCCGGGCGAACAGATCTTTACCAACTTCGGCCTCGGCACCAGCAACGGTGTGCAAACGCTCAGCTTCCCGGTCCCGCAAGACACGGGCGTCAACGTGATCAGCGGCCAGACGTTTGCTCGCTTTCGCGTGGACACCATCGGCGGATTGCAGACCACCGGATCCGCCATCAACGGCGAAGTGGAAGACCACGCCGTGACGCTGGCAAGCTTTCCCACGACTCCTTCCACGCCGGTGCAGATCGGCGGCGCGAATCCCACCAACGTCGCGGTCCAAGGCTTTAGCGTTGACGTCAGCAATGTTCCGGCATCCGGTTTGACGGTCCAGTTGCGCGTCAATGGTGGTGTTGCGGATACTGAATTCGCCAATGCCGATGGTACGGTCAATCTGGTCGGCACGCTCTCGGAGGGAAGCAACACGATCGTCGCGAGGGTGACGGACGCTGGCGGCGATTTTAGTGATTCGTCGTCATTGATCGTCACGCTCGATACGGCAGCTCCCGCCGCTCCGGTGATTGCTTCGATGACCAACGACACCGGCGCCAGCGGCAGCGACTTTGTCACCAGCGACTCGGTCGTGGACTTCTCTGGCACTGCCGAGATAAACAGCACGGTCAAATTGTTCCGTAATGGTGTTCTGGTGGACACAGCAACGGCGACTGGCGGTAACTGGACGATCAACAACGCTTCACTCAGCGAAGGCAGTCAAACTGTTCAAGTCACCGCGACCGACGGGGCGGGCAATACCAGCTCGCCCGGCACCTCGCAGACCGTCGTGCTCGACACGCAGGCTCCCACCACGCCAGGTACTCCGGATCTGGACGCCACAAGCGACACCGGTGCGAGCAATACGGACAACGTGACGACCGATCGGACGCCAACTTTTACAGGTGCGTCCGATCCCGGTGTGTTGGTTGAAGTAACCTCGAACGTAGGCGGTTCGTTGGGCGTGGTGACGGCGTCTCCAACCGGTGTGTGGACCTTGATCGCTCCCATGATGGCCGAAGACGTACACAGCATTTCCGCCACCGTCGGTCCCGATCTGGCAGGAAACACGAGCGCAGCCTCCGCAGCACTGTCTGTGACGATCGAAGACCCGGATTTCGGCGACGCACCCAACGACGGCGCGGGTGGACCGTTGCCTGATTACGCCACGTTGCTGACCGACAACGGCCCCAGGCATGTCATCGACGCCAACATTTTCATGGGGGCTTCCGTCGATAACGAACTGGACGGCAACCCTAGCGCCAACGCCAACGGCGACGACACCGACCAGGCGTTACCCGACGATGAGGACGGCGTGCTAGATCCGTTTGGCTTGTTGGGGACGGTCGGGACGGCGCCAACGGTGACAGTATTGGCCAACAACAACACGGGAGCGTCGGCGACTCTATTTGGCTGGATCGACTACAACAAGGACGGAGTGTTCGATAACGTCGCCGAGCGCACACAGATTGCAGTGCCCAACAGCACAACCGATGGTCGCTTTACGTTGACGTTCCCAGCGGTCCCCGACGGCTCGGCGGGTCAGACCTACGCTCGGTTCCGGCTGAGCACCGACGCGGCGGCCGCCAATCCGACTGGACCGGCCAACGACGGCGAAGTCGAGGACTATGTTTACAAGATAACCACTCCCGGTGGCGGAACGGTCCAAAGCCAGCAGAAGATCAGCGATGCCCTAGGCGGATTAACTGCTGGCTCCCTCGACGGCGGTGACCGCTTCGGTTCTGCAGTGGCTGCCCTTGGCGACTTGGACGGCGACGGAGTGACCGACATGGCGGTGGGAGCGCGTAGGGACGAGAACGTCGGTTCCCAAGAAGGGGCTGTCTACGTTTTGATGCTCAATAGCGACGGCACGGTCAAATCCCAACAGAAGATCAGCGACGGGCTGGGCGGCCTAGCCGGCGGCACTCTCGCCGGCGATGACCAGTTTGGCTCCGCGGTGGCCGCCCTGGGCGACCTGGACGGTGACGGCGTGACCGATATGGCTGTCGGGGCGTACCTCAACGAGGAAGGAGCTGCAGATGTTAACTCAGGCGCGGTCTACGTCTTGCTAATGAATAGCAATGGCACGGTCAAAAACCAACAGAAGATCAGCAACGGAGTCGGTGGCCTAGCCGCAGGCTCCCTCGGCTCGTTCGTCAACTTCGGCTCCGCGGTTGCCGGCCTTGGCGATTTGGACGGTGACGGTGTGGCCGACATGGCCGTCGGGGCCCAATTTGACGGAAACGGCGACTCTGGTGAAGGGGCTATCTACGTTCTGCTATTGAATACCGACGGGACAGTCAAAAGCCAGCAGAAGATCAGTGACGGTCTGGGCGGCCTGACCGCTGGTTCGCTCGACTTGTTTGACATCTTCGGCTCCGCGGTGGCAAGCCTGGGTGATCTGGATGGCGACGGCGTATCCGATATGGCAGTGGGGGCGCGACAGGACGAGTACCTTGATTCTAGTGAAGGGGCGGTTTATGTCCTGTTGATGAACTCCAACGGTACGGTCAAGAGCCAGCAGAAAATCAGCGACGGACTGGGTGGCATGATCGCCGGTTCTCTCGACGCGAGCGACTACTTTGGCAGTGCGGTAGCCGGCGTTGGCGACTTGGACGGTGACGGAGTGGCCGATATGGCCGTCGGGGCGCGGAACGACGAGACTGGGGCGGTTTACGGTCAAGGGTCCGTCTACGTCCTGCTTCTTAATTCCGACGGGACGGTCAAGGGCCAGCGGAAGATCAGCGACGGCCTGGGCGGCCTGGCCGCTGGCTCTCTCGGTTCGTTTGACAATTTCGGCTCCGGCGTGGTTGGCCTGGGCGATCTAGACGGCGACGGATTGGCCGACATTGGCGTAGGTGCGATACATGACGAGAACGTCGATTCCGAAGAAGGGGCCGTCTACATCCTTTTTCTCTCGCCGGCCGATTTCGGAGACGCGCCCGATACGGGCCCCGCGACAGGCCCAGGAAATTACCAGACGCAGGCGGCTGACGACGGAGCGAGCCACGCGATTGCGAGTAGCCTGCTACTGGGGGCGAACGTTGATGGTAACACCGGTACGCTGCAGAACGCGGTGGCCAACGCCGACGATGTGAATCAAGCGTTGCCCGACGACGAAGATGGGTTGCTCGATCCGTTTGATCTCTTGGGCACGGAGGGGGCGGCACCAACGGTCACGCTGCTTGCCACCAACAACACGGGCACCGCCGCCACACTGGCCGGCTGGATCGACTACAACGCCAACGGAATCTTTGAAAACACTGGCGAACGCGTCATGGTCAACGTTTCCAACGGTATCACCGCCGGGCGCTTCACACTCACGTTCCCGGCCGTTCCCGCCAACTCGGCTGGCACGACATACGCCCGCTTTCGGCTCAGCACCGACGCGGCGTTCATCTTGGACCCCGGCTCCACAGGCAGTGTGGGCGACGGGGAAGTGGAGGACTACGTTTTCACGATCACCGCTCCCGGTGGTGGGACAGTCCAGGGCCAGCAGAAGATCAGCGACGGACTAGGCGGCCTGCCCGCTGGCTCCCTCGACACGGATGATTTCTTTGGTTCTGCGGTGAGTGCTCTGGGTGACCTGGACGGTGATGGCGTGAACGACATGGTCGTCGGGGCGATTCTCGACGAAAACGTCGATTCCAATGAGGGAGCGACCTATGTCTTGCTACTCAATAGCGACGGCACAGTCAAAGGTCAGCAGAAGATCAGCGATGGGTTGGGGGGATTGGCTGCCGGGTCTCTCGACACCGGTGACTTCTTCGGTTCGGCCGTGGCCGCCCTTGGCGATTTAGATGGCGACGGCGTGGTCGATCTGGCCGTCGGGGCGTATGGCGACGAGAACGTTGATTCCCGGGAAGGGGCGGTCTACGTCCTGATGCTTAACAGCAACGGCACAGTCAAAAACCAACAGAAGATCAGTGACGGCCTAGGCGGCTTCAGTGCCGGCTCACTCGACATGTATGACCACTTCGGCAGAGCGGTAGCCAGCCTGGGCGACCTGGACGGCGACGGCGTGGCCGATCTGGCCGTTGGGGCGCCGACTGACGAGAATGGCGACTCCAGTGAAGGGGCGATCTACGTTCTGCTCCTAAACAGCGACGGCACAGTTAAGAGCCAGCAGAAAGTCAGCGACGGCCTTGGCGGACTGGCCGCTGACTCACTCGACGACAACGACGGGTTCGGCAGAGCGGTATCCAGCCTAGGCGACCTGGATGGCGACGGTGTCGCCGATCTGGCCGTTGGCGCGTACGGCGATGACAGTGTCCATTCCGGAGGAGGCGCGGTCTACGTCTTGCTGATGAATCCTGACGGCACGGTCAAGGGTCAGCAAAAGATCACCGACGGACTGGGCGGACTGGCCGCCGGCTCCCTCGACGCGTATGACAACTTTGGCTCCGCGGTGGCCGGCCTGGGAGATTTAGACGGCGATGGTGTGGCTGACGTGGCAGTCGGGGCATTTGGTGATCACGCCTTCGGCGGTCCTGGCAGTCCAGGTGAAGGGGCGATCTACGTCTTGCTGCTGAATCCTGATGGGACAGTCAAAGACCGACAGAAGATTGGCGACGGCCTGGGCGGCATGGCTGCCGGCTCCCTTGAAGCCAGCGACTCTTTTGGCTCTGCGGTAGCCAGCCTGGGCGACATAAACGGCGATGGCGAAGCCGATATGGCCGTTGGTGCGTTGGCAGACGAGAACGTCGATTCGCGGGAAGGTGCTGTCTACGTCTTATTTCTCGCTCCCCCGCCGTCGGCCGACTTTGGTGATGCGCCGGACAGTTACTTGACACTGGATGCCTCTGGCGGGCCAAGTCATATGATTACAGCGGATCTGTTCATGGGGGCTGCAGCGACTGACGCAGATAGCGATGGATTCGGCGATGGCATCGAAGACAATCTCAACACAGCCACCGACGACGATACCGAAGGCGACACGCCAAACGACGAAGACGGGGTAGCGAGTTTTCCGATGTTGGCAGCACACCTCACGACGTATCAAGTTACCGTTGCGGTGACGAACACCACCGGCAGCAATGCCAATCTGGTCGGCTGGATCGATTTCGATGGCAACGGCACATTCGAGGCAGATGAAGCAGCCACGGCAGTAGTCGGCGACAGCGACACGTCTGCTACTTTGATTTGGAACAATATAGGCTCAACCGGCCCAGACATTGTTGCCGGAGAGACGTTTGCCCGCTTCCGTCTCACGACTGATCCGGTCAATGGCAACACTCCTGGCGGCGCGGCCTCAGACGGTGACGTTGAAGACTACAAACTCGCCATCCTTCGAGCTTTTATAGTAAACACGACAGGGGATGGCGGCGATGCGAACACGGCGGATAACAATTGTGAAACAGCAACGCCTGGCGAATGCACGCTGCATGCTGCTATCCAGCAGGCTAATGCAACACCAAACCTGGCAGCCAGTCCAGACATAATTGCGTTCAACATCCCCGGCGCGGGTCCCCACACGATCAGCCCGACGTCCGCTCTGCCAGCGATCAACGACCCGGTCATCATCGACGGCACGACCGAGCCCGATTTTGCGGGCGCGCCGGTGATCGAACTCAACGGCACAGCAGCCGGAGCGGGGACGAATGGCTTACAAATCTTCGCCGGAAGCAGCACCGCCCGCGGGCTGGCGATCAATCGCTTTATGGGATCGGGCATCCGAATTGAAACCGGCAACGGCAACAC
>CAYFJO010000343.1:0-11617 GCA_964343305.1 uncultured Pirellulaceae bacterium
ATGCGACCATTCATCAATGTCGTCAGGCCAGGCCTTTACCTCCCGTTTCCAGCCACCGCCTGTTCGTGTCATCACAACGCCACCCGGAGAAAGCACTCGCATGATCTCGGCGCTGGCGACTTGTGAATCACTGTCGGCTACTACCAGCTGCACCAGGTTATCCGAATAGGGGAGCGTCTTACCGTCAAACAGCGCAATCGTGACATCGCCAGACTTGGCCAGCGATTCACGCGCCGCCATGACGGCATCGGAGTCTGTTGCGAGTCCCTGCACGATGTAGCTGTCGGATGCGTGCAACGCAGCAGTGAACTTGCCCTCTCCGCAACCGATATGAACAACCAGCCCGCCCTTGACTCCGGCGGCTTCTAGAACATCAGCAGACGCGCTTGAAGCATCAACAGCCGTACAGCCGACGAAAACCAACACCACGGAACATAACATCCGTCCAATTGCATTACTCATTTACTTCCCCTTTCATGTGTCTCGTCAACCCACTCGTTCAGCGCAGCGAGCATCTCTCGGGTTCTTTCGGGCATCGCCTTTACGAGGTCGTTCTTTTCGCCCACATCTTTGTCCAGACTATAGAGTTCAGTCTCATTCTTTTTACTTCTGCAAGGACTTGGCCTTGAGGGTGTTGGCCCAGTTCTTGTCTTTCTTCTTGTAGTCCTGGAACGCTTGATGCTCTTCAAGTGAAATCTTGCCGTCGGCATTCTCGTCGATGTGCCCAAAGAGCCACTCGTGGCCGGGCTTCTTTCGGTTCCAATCTTCGACGGAGGGAAATGCCTGGACACGAGTCCGGCCCGAACCGCCCGCGGTTGGATCGTAGTTCTGCCAGCTTGGATCAAGACGAATCGGGCTCTTCTTGTAGTCGTCGGGATTGAGCCTCCAATAGATGGAGTCCGCTTTCCAGGTCTTCCTGCTCTTGGGGCCATAGCCCGTCCCATCCCATTCCATAACGACGCCGGCCTTCTTCATGTCGGCACGAACGGCGTCGACATCGAGCTGGTGGACGTTCTTACCCGAATGGACGGCGTGGCTGGCCGCGATGCCAGCTGCTTCGCCCATCACGACATAAGACGACTCCATGCGAATCGACGACATCGCGATGTGCGATGCGGACATGCAGGTGGAGACCAGCAGGTTGTCGCACTGGTCCTTCTTCGGAATCAGAGCCCGGTAGGGAATCTGGTAGGGTCCGGGGCTGGCCCGAATGAAGATCTCTCCTTCCGAAGCAACCTTGCCGTCGTGGGCAATGAGTCTTGGCGGGTAAAGGTCGACCGCATAGTAAGCCAAACCGATGGAATCCTGGATCACCGTCTGGTGCATCAGATCATGCTGGGTCACGACGTACTCGCCAATTAGACGCCTGCCCGCACGAATGTAGAGTTGACCGGGGAAGTCGTTGTTGTCGGGATATTCGCCGGACAGGAGCATCGGGTTTTCGAGCCCCACCAGAATGCACATGGTCTTCACATGGTCGATCCAGTCTCGCCAGATCGCACTGCGGGTGGCCCAATCGCCGTCGGGATACACCGACTGCAGCCCGGGCGGGGCCGACGAGACCATGGAATTGCGTTTATAATTCCAAATGGGCCAGTCCACATAACGCTCGTTCTCACCATGGGTCTCCAGGGCACGGAGAACCAGGGCATAGCGCTGCCGGTCGACCTCGCGACCGAGGGGCACGAGCGGCGTGCCGCCCTTTCCGGCCCACTTCAGACGGAAGTTGTACGCAAGCATGTACTTTGAGGCCGCGCCCGGCTCGTATGGCTCGGTGGTAATCATCGGCAATACGCCACTGGTGGGATCACCAGGGACGACATAGGGGTCGACGTCGAAATACTTCAAGCCCCTTTGGCCGCCGAGGGATTCGTTGTAGGTCGCCTTCGCTTCTCTACCGGTGAAGTAGTCCGATCCGGAAAACGCCATCAGGTCGCCCTCGTAGCTGGCGTCGATAAACACCTTGGCTTTGATCGAAAACACTCGGCGCTTCGCCGGCTCCGGCGCGGGAACCCCTTCCTCCATGATGGGCGCGTGATTGAGATGGATCATCTTGATCGTGGCGCCGTCCATGACGACATCATCCTTGCTGTCGAGTCGATGCTCGGTGAAGAATCTGATCCCGGCATCCTCGACCTTTTTCTTAATCATCAGGCGAGCCTGCCATTGATTCGCGGCGCCGCCTCCCGGAAGCGCGTAGTCGGCATCATGAAGCTCTTTGGCGATGCCACCGATGTCTTTGAGATACAGGCAATCCTGCTGGATGCGGATGCCGCCGCCGTGCATTCCGCCCAGATACCGGAATGGTTCCACGATGATCACGCTTTGGCCACGCCGCGCCGCCGCCAAACCGGCGGTGACCCCACCGGCCGTGCCGCCATAGACGCAGACATCGGCCTCGTAGACCTCCGTCGCATTGGCTGCCTCAAGACAGCAGAATAGCAACGCAAGTGATAGCGTAGTGATTCTCTTCATGCTCTATTCTTCTTTCAATTGTTGGCTTTCCTGTTTTTCGTTGTGACAGAACACTGTTCCGACCATGCGTCATATAGTGTCGACAGTTCCTTCACTTTTTCAGGAAGTGCTGCCGCCATGTCGTTCAGTTCAGTTCGGTCCGTCCGCATGTCATAGAGTTTCCATGGCCCGCCTTTCACGGAAATGAGTTTCCATCTGCCTTTCCGCATGGCGCAGGAGCCACCCAAGTTGAAGCAGATCGGGTTCTCACGACTGAACGTTTTGCCCTCGAACAAGGGCCGCAGGCTCTTTCCCGCCATGGGGATGATCTGATTGCCCTTGTACGTTTCTGGGTACTTCGCGCCTGACAGATCGACACAGGTGGCCATCAAATCGATCGTGTGTGTTGGCTCCGTGACAAGTGTTCCGTGAAGTCCGGATGGAATGCCCTTCGGCCAGTGCGCGATCAATGGCGTGGCAACGCCGCCTTCGTGAAGCCAGGCCTTGTATTTTCTAAACGGCGTGTCACACGCATTGGCCCAGCATTCGCCATATAGAGCATGTGATTCCGCCGTGCCGCAGGTTCCTTTCCCCTTGTTGCTGCCCGTAACTCCACCGCCAGCGTCACCACCATTATCAGAGAGAAAGAGAATCACCGTGTTCTCGTAAACGTCCAATTCCTTCAGGCTCTTGACGATCTTGCCGACATTCTGATCAACACAGTCAACCATGGCGGCATAAGTCGCCATCCGCAGATCCTGGGTATCCTTTTCCGCTTCCGACAGGCTGTTCCATGCAGGGATCTTTTCTCCGCGAGGTGACAGCTTGCTGTTCTCGCCAATCATGCCGGATGCGATCAAGCGCTCGTAACGTCGTTGCCGTACCGTATCCCACCCGTCCATGTATTTGCCTCGGTACTTGGCGATATCTTCCGGCTTTGCCTTGAGCGGCCAGTGCGGAGCATTGTGGGCGAGGTACCACAAGAACGGCTTCTCCATACCGACAGCTTCTCGTACAAATTCGATGCCTTCTTCCGTCCAGGCGTCGGTGGCGTACCAGCCTTGAGGTGGGTCTCTTTCCACGTCGTAGACAACCTCATGGTCTCTGGTAATCCTGCGCCGCATCCTCGGTTTCCTGCCCATGTTTGCGTAGAAAGCGGACGGGGCGAAGTAGACGCCTCCTCCCTCTGGGCAGCCAAAGGAATGATCAAAACCGCGGCCAACCGGCCACATGGACTTCTCCTTGTGGCCGACCATCCATTTGCCCGTATGATAGGTCCTGTATCCTGCCGGGGCGATCGCCTCAGCAAGCGTTACGCTATGCTTGGAGATGCCTTTGTCTCGATTGTTGGAGTTATTGCCTGTCTGTTTCGGATGCAGACCGGTCAGAAGGCTGATCCGAGTCGGCACACAGACCCCTTCGTTATAGAACTGGGTAAATCGAAGGCCCTGCTTCGCAAGCAGGTCAAGGTTGGGAGTCTCAATCTCACTGCCATAACAGCCAATATCCGAGAACCCCATGTCATCGGTCATGATGAGGATGATATTGGGAGGCGAGCGCGATGGAGGCGCCGCAAACAGCGAACCGCTCATTAGTACCATGACAGTCCATGCTGTCTTGAGAAGGCCAAGCCCATTCAATTGTCTGTTGTTCCTCTTATCAGTACGGCCAGTTCGATCTAGGTCGGCTTCTGTCCGATAGGCAGGGCTCGGAACAATCGCCGCACGCTTCCCCGCAGCACGACATGGGCTGACCCGCAGGCAGAGCAGCGACAGCGATCTCGGGCTTGGAGGATCTGAAACACAATACGGCCGTCCACGTACTCGGTTTTCATGAATCCATGGACATGCTGGATCTCCTTATCTGAAGCGTTGTAGTGAACACTTCAGAGGGAACCAGCATGTCCCTTCTCAATCAACAGCAAGCGCGCTCTTTCCGGATGAACCCTTTTTTCTCTGTTATGGCTTTCTGTGTTATCCTTAACGCCTATTGATTATTCAGTGACAGCTCCAAACTCGGGCCCGACGCCTCCGGGTGTGTGCTGCTGGCAAAGGCGTGGACCAGGCCGACCGGTTGCAACTCGGGAGTCTGCCGGACAGCTAGAAACGTGACCTTGTCCGAGTTGGCCGTCTTTAGAGCGTCAAGTAGCTCCGGCGTTTCGACGCGGAAGCTGCCGCGTTGCCGGCTGCGCGGGATTTCGAAGGTTCCAACCAGGTGGCAATTCTTGAGGTCGGGAACATTGTCCCAACGCAGAGCTTCAGGATTCCAGTCATCCGTGAATTCATCGGGAAGAGCGTAAATCGTGAACGTGTTGACCTCCGCCAGTCGAGTCGCGAAGCCCAGTCCCGTTGGGATAAGGTTCAAACGCAGGCTCGCCGACTGTACGGACACCAGATCGATTCCGCTCAGCGAGAAACCAAAGACCGCTCGGCGATCGTACTGCGGATGTACCTCCGAAGTTTTCAGCATCAGCATGTGCTCGTGAAGACGTACGCTTCGCTCATCGTCGCGAACGATGGACACTTCCAGTCCATCAGATTTCAAGCGCAAGGTATTCTCAGGCTGGGCCAGTGTGCCCTCCGGAATCGAACCATCCAGCTTCTTGATTCCGTCGGCAGTGACTGCAGCCGTCTGTCTGTCGTTCAGTCGGATGACGTCGCCCGAAGACTCGTGATGCACCGAGATTTCGCCAGACAGAACTTCAAACGCCGTGCTCTGACCGGACGCACTCACTGACATTGCAAACTGAGTTCCATGATCGACGGCGAACGCATCCGGCGACTCCATCACAAAACCGATGGCACTCTCGGGGACAGTGATGACGGCCGAGCCTTCGAGCAACCGCCCTCGCATCGAGTTTTCAAGAACAAGGTGAGCGGGAGCTTCAAGGACCACTTCGGCTCCGGAGTCGAAACGAATCGTCGCTACGCCTGACTTCAGTCGCATGTAAGCTGGTTCCAGGCGGGAACCCTGAACCGTCGGAAGCGGGCTCTCCCATGTCGCATCTTCGCTGGAAACAAGCGTGGCGACGTGCTTCGGCCAGAACTGGAACACGCTGACGGAGATTGCAATCACCGCGGCAATTGCCGCCAGGGCCACGACGATACGATTGAGACGAGCCTTCACAGGCCGCTGCAACTGCTCACTGACCAACGCCTCGTCGAGCAATCGGAGACTCGCGTGCTGATGCGTGAGGTCCAGAAACAGCGCCCGGGCATCACCATCATCTAGGAGCATGGATTCAAGTTCGGCGAGCTGTTCGTCTGATAGCGAACCGTTGAGATAACGCTCGGTCAGATCGGCAAACTGCTGTTCGGTTTCAGGTGTCATGATTCTGCAGCCTCGGTTATGCACTTGCGGAGTGCCAGGCGGATCCGGCTAAGGACTCGATACGTGGCTTCGACGGTTCGATTCACTCGTGCCGCGACGTCTTCCACGGTGGCCTCGCGAAAGTATCTCAGCGTGAGAATCTGTTGATGCTGCGGCTGCAGCTTCGCGATACACGCCCGCAGATGATTGGTGGATTCCGCCCGGCGGTCGGCATCCGCTTCGAATTCTTCGGCGAGAAGTTCGTAGCAGCGACCAGAGAACCAGAGCCACCGACTCTCGCGACCTTTCCGCCTGCGATGGTCGAGCACGCGGTTCAGCGCGGTCCTGCGAGCCCACGCGGTGAAGTTCGTTCCGGTCTCAAACTGCTCGAACGATCGCCACAGCGCGATTTTGGTTTCCTGCAGTATGTCCTGCGCGTCCGAGTTCGACGGCACTAGGCTCATGACATAGGCGGAAATCGCCGGATCATGCAGAGCCAGCAGCTCGATAAATTCCTCGGTTCTGGGGCCATCCGGGTTAGATTCGTTCTTTTCCATGTCTATATAGTGCCGCAATCCGCCTGTTTGGACACCTCACTCCACGAAGAATCCACGAATTCTCAACGGTGGCCTGACCAGAACGCCTTCCCGGTTTGAACAGAGCGGTAAACGCCGCGTCCGCTGAATTACAAATATTCCGGAATACTGCTGTCCAAAAACTCCAGCACTGGCACTTAAAGGATTGCGACTTGTTTTTCTGTTTTTGTGATTGAATTGTGTCGATTCTCTCCCGCCCATTCCCCCTCCCTGGAGTTTCCCTGTGATGAAGCGTAGAATCTTTCTACGAGTTGTCGGCGGCGGCGGTCTGACGTCCGTCGCTGCCCCGCAATACATATTCGCTGCCGCCGAATCGTCCGCCGACACCAGTGGCGTGTTGGTCGAGGCGTCCAGCTTCGAAAATGGCGGCGGCTGGAAACTCGACACGCAGCACTATCAACAGATGGGCGGGTGCTACGTACTATGAGATCTTTTGCGTCACTCCTGATTCCGCAGCGCGGTAGGCGGCGAAGACGACCTTCAGCGCGCGTAGTGATTCCGAACTGGGTGATCGGCCATTCGGTTTTTCCTCGCACTGCATCGATCGCTTCCTGGAAAAAGGGCTGGTAGCCGCCCGTGGTGTCGCCGAATTGCTGGACACCACGCGGCGCATCGGGATGTGTCGAGTACCACTCCAGCGGCGTCTTCGCGCGGAAGTCGAGCCGCAGCCAACCGTGCGATCCCCAGACGCGAATATTCAATTGCTTCCCTTGATCGAGATAGTAACCCGTGTTCAACGTGCCAATCATGCCACCGGAAAAACGGAAATTGACAACGGCGATATCCTCAACTTCGATCGTTTGGCCACCGACGTTTTGGCAGAAGCAACTGACCTCGCGAATTGAGTCGCCGACGAGAAACTGGATTACGTCCAAGTAGTGAACACCATGAAAGATCAACTTGCCCCCACCGGCTTGATCCTTGAATGACAGCCAAGACTTGTGATACGCCGGACTCTTCAAGCGCGTTTGATCTGCGATCCAGTCCATCGTCGCCGAATGCGGCTTGCCAAGCAAACCGCCTGCGATCAATTGTCGCGCCTTCTTCACCGCCGCCCCGGTCCGCGTGGCCATGGCCAGCATTACTTGTCATTTCTTCTTTTCCGCCAAACGAACGACTCGCTCGAAGTCTACTAACTTCGCGCAGCCAGGTTTTTCGGTAAGCACGTGGCTGTTGGCCGCAAGCGCGGTTTCGATGGCGGCGGGCATACGATGGCCTTCCATCGTAACTACGGTCAACGCCGGCTTGATTGCTTCCAGCATGCGGCGTGGGTCATCAAAGAAACGATCGAATCGATTGCCCAGCCGCTTCCGCGAATCGTCGGCCGTTTTCCCCGTGTGATCGGCAACCGCGACCCTGCGCACGCCCTGACATTTTGCCAAGACGTTTAAATGACCGGTGCGGTGAGAAGCGGTGGGCTCGGTAATCACGCCTACGTCGATAGCATCGTTTTCGTTGGCAACGACGGCTTGTTCCAGGCAGGCAGCGACGCTCGCTACGGTGGCTCCTGCTAAAGCGGTGCGACGGGAAATTACGTGATTGCTCATGGCATTCTCCCAAGGAAGATATGACAATTTGTATTGCGTCGGACGGCGCAACCGCTGATCCCATCGGAAAACTCGACCGATTATCGCTTGAAACAATGATATCAAGGACCGACGCAAATGGGATAACAAAGTCTCAGACTCGTACTCGTCAATTTCTCAGATGCCGTTCCAAGAATACTCGCACTTTCTCCCTCGCGGTCTTCGATTCGGGAAGCCCGTAGTTGAACACCTGAAAAATGTGCCACATGCCTTCGTAAAGATCGAGCTTCACAGGAATACCCGCCTGATCGAGTACCTGATATTGTCGCACGGCATTGCTGAGGAAGATTTCCTTCGTGCCAGCTTGAATCAAGGTGGGTGGAAATCCCTTCGAGTAATCACCGTACACGGGCGATACGTATGGGTGCTTTTGGTCGGTCGGTGCCGCGTATGCATCGGCGCAGTTCTTCAGATTCTTCGGATAGTAAAGCAGCGGGTCGGCAGCTTGAAGAGTCGTGTACGAGTCTCCCGCCCGAGTGATATCGGACCAGGGAGACCACAAGACCACCGCGGCTGGCACGCCCATCCCTTTGTCGCGCATCTTCAACACTGCCCCAGCCGCAAGCCCACCACCAGCCGATTCGCCGTAGATGCCGATGTTTTCCAACGCATGTCCCTGGTCAAGCAAAGTCTTGAACACACTGAGGACCTGGTCAGTAACTTCTCTCCACTTGGCATGAGGAGCCAACGTGTAGTCTACGGCAATAACACGCAGCGTGGTATCGTTTGCCATTGGAACGGCGCTCAGCAATCTCGATCTTGCGCTGTACATCGTGTAAGCACCGCCGTGCGTGTACACAAGCACTCTTTTATCGCCGTTCTTCCATCCCTTGGGTTTAATGTCGAGCACAGGCACACCGCCCAGTTTCCTCGTTTGAATTTGAGGTCGATATCGCTCGACAACCGCCGCGCTAGCACTTGCATATTTCTTTTCGATTGCAGCTTGAACTTTTTTCCAGCCGTCGATGTCGTCGTGTACCGGCAGCGGCGCTCTACTCGCGCTTCGACTGAATTTTGCGAGTGCCTCTTGGGCGTCTTTGGATATCGTGATCGGAACATGAAAATCGCCGCCAACAGACCATCTCAAGGACACTCCTAAGACAACGCACGCAACCCATGTGGAAATGAATACTCTTTCCAGTCGTAAACATCGAAACAGCATCTCGAATTCTCCAGATTGATGGCAGGCAGTTGTGGCCAAAACGCCTGTCACCGTGCCTTGTTGGCACGAGTGTTATTGATCGTGATGGGATGTCCTGTGATTACACCCGCATATTTGGAAACTTTGCTAAGTCAAATGTCAAGCGATATTCTATGTGTAGCATCGATAGCAATAAAATCGAATGCGTTCATGATGCGCACAACCATCAACGCTAGTCCGTCCGTTTACCATCCAGGAGTAAGAAATGGATCACCGAAAAACAACACGACGTGAATTCGGCAAAATAACCGCGCTGGCTGGCATCGGATTTTGGTCGGTAACTGCAACAACAGCACGGTCCAGCGATTCTGCCAACAGCAAGTTGAACATCGCAGTGGTCGGAACGGCGCGTCGTGGTGCATCGAATTTGAAAGCGGTCAGTGAAACCGAGAACATCGTTGCATTGTGCGACATCGATGACCAGTTGTTGGGTCTGGCGTCCGAGAAATTCCCTCGCGCCAAGACCTACAATGACTTTCGCTTAATGTTGGAGCAGAAGAACATCGACGCGGTGGTTGTCAGTACGCCGGACCACACTCATGCGGTGGCCGCAATTGCGGCGATGAAATCCGACAAACACGTGTACTGCGAAAAGCCGCTGGCACACTCGATCCACGAAGCTCGCGTGATGCGTCAAATTGCCGAAGAGCAGAAAGTCGTCACGCAAATGGGGAATCAACTTCACGCCACGAACCAGTTACGTCAAGTCGTCGAGTTTGTACGAGCCGGCGCGCTAGGCAATGTGCGGGAAGTCGTCACTTGGTCGAATAAAGTTTTTTCCGGTGGTGATCGTCCAAAAGAAAAACCGTCAGTTCCCAGTCACATTCATTGGGACCTGTGGTTGGGACCCGCTCCTCGGCGGCCGTACCACACGGCCTATATTCCGCGGAATTGGCGAGGTTGGTGGGATTTCGGTGAAGGCAATTTCGGCGACATGGCCTGCCACATCATCGACGCTCCATTTTGGGCGCTCGACCTAAATTACCCGACCACCGTGTCGGCGGAAGGACCACCTGTTCACCCCGAAAGCGCACCGCCCGCGCTCGTCGTACGATACGAGTTTCCAGCACGTGGAAAACTGCCGCCGGTCCGGTTCACATGGTACGACGGCGCGAAGGCTCCGCCGAGTCACTTGATCGACGGCGTGAAACTCCCGAATCAAGGCGCGTTGTTTTTTGGCGACAACGGAACTCTTTTATTTACGCACGGTGGTGGAGCGCAATTGCTTGTCGACTCGAAAGTCGTTGACTTTGAATACCCTGAACCGTCACTACCGCGCGTGAAGAGCCACCACCAGGAATGGATAACGGCCTGCAAGACCGGCAGCCAAGCAATTTCCAATTTCGCATACGGCAGTGTACTCACTGAAGTTGCATTGGCTGGAATCGTTGCGTATCGCGTCGGCAAAGAGCTTCAGTGGGACGGACCAAACGCGAAGGCAACGAATTGTCCTGACGCCGATCGGTATATCCGGCCTGAATTACAGAACGGTTGGAAGCTGTGACAAAGAAAAAGGAAGCAACCATGCCCGATTCATCTGTTCGTCCCGGTAGCTGGGAACGTTGGAGTGCCCGGTCCGAATTAGCGCCGAAGTGTAAAGAGGATGATCCTTGCTGGTCGATTGAAACCGCGGGCGGACCAAGTTGTCACGGTGGTTGGGACTTGCATTGGAATCACATCAAACCCGGCGGTTGGTATCGTGTGGAAGTGGCATGCCGTGCATTCGACGTGCCACACACTCATGACAACTTGCACGCCGAGCTTATCTGGTGGCGAAAAGACAATCATAGAGCGAACTGGGATCACGTGCGTTTTACACCGGTGGATGACAACACGTTTTCGTTTGAGCAGCAATGCCAAGCGCCAGGCGACGCCGTGCGAGCCACGCTCCGAGTCATGTTGCGTTGGACTGATCGCGGCAAGGTCGTCTGGTGTGATCCACGTTTGACTGCTGTTCGATCGCCCAAAGGTCGGAAGCTGAATGTCGCCATCGCAACGGGGAAGTTTCCTGGGATGAGCGTTGAGGCGAACCTGCAATTCGCCACCGAGTTAATTGAACGAGCTGCCGACGCCGGTGCGAAAGTCGTGTGTTTGCCGGAATGTATCACTTCGTGGCGCGGCGATTTGCCAAATGAAGGGGCTCGCCCGATTCCCGGCAAGGAAACGAAACAACTCTGCCGCGCAGCCACGTCGAATGGAATCGACGTTGTTTGCTCGATGAATGAACTGAATGGCAAATTGATTCACAACACAGGAATTTACATCGACGCCAAAAAGGGAATTGTCGGCAAGTACCGCAAAGTGCATTTGGCGGTGGGCGAACGTTGGCGCGGAATCACGCCCGGCAACGACTTCCCGGTGTGGGAGACAAGTTATGGCAAAGCTGGGATGCTGATTTGTTACGACAACGTGATGCCGGAAGGCCATCGCATCCTCGCACAACGCGGCGCGGAAGTGCTCTTCCTGCCAAT
>CAYFJO010000344.1:0-11616 GCA_964343305.1 uncultured Pirellulaceae bacterium
GACTTCGAAGGCGGCCCCATCTTCACCAACCAGGTCCTCGTCGACAACAACGGCAGCAAGCGCGTCTGGTGGAGCGACAGCGGCGAAGACTTCCCAGAAGGCGACGGCATCACGACGTCAAACTGGCTCGGCGAGGAAATCGACGCTTCCGCCGAGGAGAAAGACCAGAAGAACGCCCGCGTCACCATGCCCATCCGAAATGTGCCACACCTGGACTCCGACTACAACAACAACGACGGCGTGCCGCTCGATGTGGCCCTCATCGGCGGTCGCTCAAGCAAGCTGCATCCGCTGATCAGCCGCGCCCGCAACTGGAATGAGGCCGTTTACCACGCATTGTGCCAGTTCAGCGAGCCCACCGCAGCCGCCGTCGGCCAGAAGCCCCGCTACGACCCCATGGCGAACCGTCCCTTCATCGCCTTCAATGTCAGCGACTACGCTCAGAAGTGGCTGGACCTCCCCAAGAAGACGCCGAAGCCCCCCGCGGTCTTCAGCGTCAACTGGTTCCGACGCGACGACGACGGCAACTTCATCTGGGACGGCTTCGGCGCAAACTACCGCGTCCTCGACGCCGCCGTCCGCCAGTTGGACGGCACAGATACATGGGTGGAGACCCCCATCGGCCTCGTCCCCAAGCCCGAACAAATTGACATCAGCGGCCTCAAGTACACCACGACCACCGAGCAACTCGCCGAGATCCTCGTCCCCGATAAGGAGGCCCTCAAGCGTGAGGTCGCCAACCGCGAAGGCTGGCTCAACGAACTTGAGAACGGATTGGAGGCAGGCAGTGAGGGCCGCGGCGCCCCCAAGAAGCTCCCCCAGGCCATCTGGGACGAACACGAGGCCTTCAAGAAACGCGTCGAAGAATACACATAGGACACAGCTCTGCGTCGAGCTACTCCAACGACCGAATATCCAACACAGTTGGTTTGAGCGGCTTTCCTTCTTTATCCACAGGATAAAGAGCATCATGCTTGTTCATGCTGGCAATCAACTCCTTCATCATCATGCGAAGTTGATCCGGCTTTTTCGTCGCAAGATTTGTTTGCTCAAACGGATCGTCGGCCAGGTTGTAAAGCTGATAGTGCGATCCTTCGGACGCCTTCGACGGATAGAAGTGATAAATCACCTTCCAATCGCCGTGGCGATAGACGGTGAAATAATCGCTGCGGTGTGGCGCGTGCGGATAGTTCATCAAAAACACTTCGTCGCGCGTCGCGTCCGGCTTTCCGGTCAGCAGCGTGTCGAGCTTTGAGCCGTCGACTTTGTGACTCTTGGGCGTGGCCACATTGACGTGCGCCAAAATCGTCGGGAACAAATCGTGGACGGCACCAAGTTGGCTTTGAATGGTATCGGCCGGTATCGGTAGACGCTTCTGATGCGGATTGTTCGCATTTGGCTTGGCCCAAGCGGCAATGAACGGCACACGCATGCCACCTTCGTAGTGGGCTCCCTTCTTGCCACGTAGCGGCGCGGCACACGCAACGGCATGCTGGTGGCCAAGCGGTGCGTCCGATCCGTTGTCGCCCAGGAAAAAAACCAACGTGTCTTCCGACTCGCCCAACTCTTCGACATGGTCGAGCAAATCGCCCAGCGATTTGTCCATGCCTTCGATCAACGTGGCGAACGCCTGTGCGTTGGCTGGTTTGCCAGAATCCTTGTAATGGTCGGCAAACCGCGGATCGGAGTGAAACGGTGCGTGCACGGCATAGTGCGACATGTACAAGTAAAACGGCTTGTCGGCCTTCACCGCGTCGGTCAAATGCGTCTTGGCTTCGATCGTCAACGCCTCGGTTAGAAACGTCTTCGTGCCGTGGTACTTTTCCAAATGTGGAACAGCGGACTTCGCCCGCTTCGTGCCAAGGCCGTAGTTTTGCTCGCCATAGTAACTGCCCGGAGCGCCGAACGTGGCACCGCCGACGTTGATCGTGAATCCCAGATTCGAAGGATCGGCCCCCTCGAATGCTCGCGGAGCAAAGTGCCCCTTGCCGACGTGAATCGTGTGATAGCCGGCTGATTGCAACAGCCCGGCCAACGTAACGTCGTTCTTCTTTAACCCGATCCAATTGTAGTCGGGCGGACCAAATGGGCCTCGGTTGTTGCGATCCGGGTTGATCCAATTTGTCGTGTGATGCCGCGCGGCGTTCTGGCCCGTCATGATCGAAATCCGTGTGGGCGAACAAACGCTCATCGCGTAGAAGTTGTTGAAGCGGACGCCCAGCTTGGCCAGCCGCTCCATACTGGGCGCGCGATAGTAATCGTTCAGCGGATAACGCTTTGGCTTGCCGTCGTCATCGGTCAAAAACGGCACGGACGTGTCCATCACGCCCATGTCGTCGACCAAGAAGACGATGATGTTTGGCTTGTCTGCCGCATCGACCGATGCGATGGAAAGGGCCAGCAGTGCCAAGAAACAACAACCAAGAAATCGTGTCAAAAATGTGTTCACAGTTTGCTCCAATGGATTTATCAACCTTCGGCCAGTAATTCTTCGATGCGTTGCCGCATAATCACCTCGGCATCAGTGCCTTGCCATTTTAACTCGCCATAATACCAATAGCGAACATCGCCGTTCTTATCGATCAGATAAACGCTGGGCCACATCGAGTTGCCCCAGGCACTCCAGTTCTTGTGTTCGTTGTCGATCACAACGGGTGACTCGATAGCGGCATCGCTCACCGCCTTGCGCACGTTTGCAACGATCTTCTCGCTCGCCGTTTCTGGCGTGTGAACGCCGAGCACGACCAAGCCTTTGTCTTTGAACGTTTCGTCCCACTCCTTGTACCAAGGGTAATTGCGTTTGCAGTTAATTCAGGCAAACGCGAAAAAGTGCAACGCGACGACCTTGCCTTTCAGTTTATCGAGCGTCAACGGCGGCGAGTTGATCCACTCGTTTTGCCCCTCAATTTCCGGTGCTCTGAATCGCACATGCCCCAACTTAGCGACGTCGATCCTGTGACCGAGCATGGCGAACCAGTTCTCTTGCTGCTGGCGAGTCAAGGCGGCCAGGATCTTCTTTTGCTCGTCGATGCGCAAATCGCGAGCTTTGCTTTCCAACGCTTGACGTGAGCCGCCCGATTTGAGTTGCTCCGAAATGTCATGGATCGCCTTGTCCGTGGCGGCCATGGTCTCGTCGATTTCCTTCCGTTGGTCGGCGGAAATACCAAGCGACTTGGAAACGTCGTCACGAGCGAACGCCTTCATGCCGACCGTCCACATGACGATTTGGTTCATGCGGCGATATTGATCGCGTGTGAGAATCTCGGCCATGGCCCGTTTGGCTTTTGCAATGGAATCGCTGACTGTCTTTTCCACGTGATTGCCCGACTTGTTTCGCATCGACCACAGCCCGCCATCCAATTTGTCCGTCAACCGCCGAACTGCCGCTTGTTGGGCCGCGTCAAGATTCAAATCGCCTTGAACAACCGGATCGCGAATCAACAACAAGTATGGTTGCCCAAACTGTGTGACGGGCAGGTGTCCGTACGGATTGCTTTGAGCAAAAGTAGATCCGCAAAGAATGAGAAGAAGAACAAGCGCGCGAGAATGTTTCATGCCGAAACTCGAAAACGGACCTTGGTTAGAACTAACCCCTAGTTTTACTCCAATCCCGCCGCTGGCGAGAGCTGCCGATGTCCATTTTTTTGCGATACTTTGTGACCGTGCGGCGGGCAACGGTTAAGCCTTCTTCTTTTAGCTTCTCGACCAGTTGGTCGTCACTATACGGCTTGGCCTTGTCTTCGTTGTCGATGATTTCCTGGAGTTTGATGCGAATCTTGTCCCAGGCGACGTCTTCGCCCTCGGCGGTCTGCGTGCCACCAACAAAAAATCGTCGAAGGGCCAGGATGCCGCGCGGAGTTTGCATCCACTTGTCATCTACCGCGCGGCTGACAGTTGTCACGTGGACGCCGACCTGGTCAGCGACCTGTTGCATCTTTAGCGGCTCGATAAACTCCGGGCCGTCTTCGATGAAACGCGTTTGATGGTCCACGATCGCTTGGGCAACACGGGTCAACGTGCTGCGGCGTTGTTCGATCGATTCGATCAGCCATTGAGCGGCATTGAATTTTTTGCGAATGAATTCTTTTTCCTCGGCGGTCGCTTCGCCGGTTTGCAATCGCTTGCGATAGTACGGGCTGATAAAAAGCGACGGAATGCCCTTGTCTTCGAGTCGGACCAAGTAGTTGCCGTCGTCGTCTCGCTCCAGAAACACGTCGGGCTTGACCATGGGATTGAATCGCTCGACAAACTCCGAGGCCGGCAGCGGGTCCAGCTTGCGAAGGTCGATCCACGCTTCCTGGATTTCCTCAATCGAGAGGCTGGTTGCTTTTTGTATCTGGGGCATGCGATTGTCACGCAGATCTTCCAGGTGATTACTCACCAACACCAGCATCTCCTCGTAAAAGAGCATGTCAGGCGTTAGTTGCAGAAGCAAACATTCCCGCAGGTCGCGCGCTGCAATGCCTCGCGGCTCGAGCGATTGAACCAGTTTCAACGCTGTCTCGGCCAGCGCGAGCTGTTCATCGTCGGCACCGGGCGGCAGGAGATCTTTCAAGTTGGCCGTGAATCGTCCGCCGTCTTCCGGATCGAGCGTCGAAATAATTCGCTCGGCCAGCAGCATGATCTGAGGATCCGTGTCCGCCGCCTCGCCAAGCTGGTGCATCAAGTAGTCGTACAGCGACTCGCCGCGACCGACCAGATTGGCCATTTGATCGTGTGCTCGCTCACCTTGCTCGGCGATACGGTTGGCGGACACACTTGGACGCTCGTCGAAATGATCGGGAACTTCCTGGTCCATGCTGACCAGCCGCTCGAAGTCGTCGGCGTTGTCATGGGCCTCGTCAACGATGACCTCTTTTTCCTCGATGTCCGGCGTGTCCGGATTCTCGCGTTCCTCGGCGGGTTCATCGGGAAGCGCTGGGTCCTTCTCCGCCATTTCCAACACGGGATTCTCAGTCAACTCCTGCTCGATCCGCTCTTGCAAGGCAAGAATCGGCAATTGCAGAATCTCCATCGATTGGATCATCCGCGGAGCCAATTTCATGGTCTGCGTTTGCGTCAGATGTTGACCGAAAGACATTCGCATAGGACTAACTCACTTGTAGCCGAATTCCTGAGACTTCGGGGGAACTGAAGCCTTGCGAATTCAGCTACAACATTCTCAAAACTTCTGCCGAGCCGACATCGCGTCAGCCAGGATTTCTTTGTTGGTGTACTCTAAAATGCTGCCCGTCGTGATTCCACGGGCAAGTTTTGTAATTTGGATTGGTAGGTCCGCGACCAAGTTGGATATGTGAAGCGCCGTGCCATCGCCTTCGACGGTCGGATTGGTGGCCATGACCAATTCTTCCACTTCTCCTTGATGGATTCGCTCGACAAGCTTCTCAATTGTCAGTTGATCGGGACCGATTCCTTCGAGCGGTGCAATCCGCCCGAGCAACACGTGGTACAAGCCTTTGAACGACCCAGTGCTTTCGATCGCCATCAAATCGCGCGGCTGTTCGACCACGCAGATCGTTTTGCGATCACGCTTGGGATCCTGACAAATCAGGCACTCTTCTCCTTCCGACAAGTTGTAACAAACACGACAGTAACGAACGTTTTCGCGAACATCGCGAATTGCGTCGGCCAGTGCCAACGCTTCTGATTTGTTGACTCGCAAAACATGGTATGCCAGCCGCTCCGCCGACTTGCGACCGACGCCCGGCAACTTGGCCAACTCGTCGATCAATGTCACAACTGATTCCGTTAGTTGCGCCATGCAATTCTTTAACCTCGCTGTTTCGAGAGAGAATCATTTTGGACCATCGCCCATTTCGCCGCCGGTGAATTTTGCGATGGCATCACCCAGTCCAGGTACATCGATGCCTTCCGTCAATGACTGCATGGCTTCCATGTGAAGCTGTTTTGATTTGGCAACGGCCTGATTGACCGCGGCGGGCACCAGATCTTCGATCATTTCGCGGTCTTGTTTTTCGATCAATACTGGATCGATCGAAATCTTCAAGACTTCACCCAGTCCGTTGACTTCCGCGGTGACCATGCCCGCGCCGGACGTGCCGGTCGCTCGCTCGGCTTTGAGCTTCTCCTGGACCTCACCCATGCGGCTGCCCATCGACTGGGCGGACTTCATCAGATTCGCAAAATTGGCGATTTGTTTGAACACGGGACCTCTCCTACTTGGTCGTGGTCCCGCCAGTGTCGCGAGACCTATTGATTCCTTGGCGGTTTGATATCGACCACCTCGGCGTCGAACGTATCAATGGCTTCCTGGACAAGTGGATGTTTTTCTAACTCACGCATCCGCTGGCGTTTCGACATAACCGGTTGACGTGACTGAGGTTGTGTCTGTTCAGCCGGAAGCACTCGAAAATCGATGCGAAATCGTTGGCCTGTGATTTCTTCGAGCGACCGCTCAAGGCGGCTCTTCAACTCCGGCCGTTCGCATCGTTCTTTGTGGAGAGTATACTCCGCTTTGAAGCTAACGGCCAGTTGATTTGGCGCAGAAATTGCTATGCTTTCAAAACTCGATGCGAAGTCGGCTGCCGTATCTTCAAGTGTTTCAACAGCTTGCTGCCAGATGGATCGAATGTTTTCGTCGTTAACTTCGACAGTTTTCGTGGGTGATGTTGTAGACTGTTTGGGGGATTTTTCGGGAAGATCACTTTTTTTTTGAGTTTCCAGCGGCTTTGCCTGACTCGTGGAAACTTGGCGTGGAGTTGGTTGTTTCACCACAGCAGGCAACTTGCCGCTTGCGACTTGGGCAATCAGACCCGCCAAGTCATCCAGATCTTCCAATTTGCTGATCCGGACGATGGCAATATCCAGCAGCGTCCGGACGTGCGTGCTTTGCCTCATCCGTGTCAGCGTTTCGTCCAGGATCTGGGCGACCGCGAGACTTGTTTCCAGACCGAGTTGCTTGCCCGATTCTGAAACGGTGTTGAAATCGGACGGACCGCTGTTGAGCATCATGTCCTGATCGCAACCGACCGTGGCGGCCATCATGTCGCGGGTCCAGCCCAAGAGTTGTTCGGTCAGTTGGCCCGCGTCGCCACCCGCCGAAATCAATTCATCCACTTTCGTCAGCGCGGCGGCCGTGTCTCGATTGATGAGCGACGCAACGAGTGCTGAGATTTCGCCGCTGTCCGCCGTGCCAAGCATTCGGTGCACATGGTCGAGCGATATCTTGTCGTCGCTGAACGCCAGCAATTGTTCGAGCAACGATTGGCTGTCTCGCATCGATCCGTTAGCACGCCGAGCCAGCAAGTGCAACGCATCGTCGTCCGCTTGCATGCCCTCGGACTGCACGATGTGTTTGAGTCGAGCGACGATCGATTCGGATTCCACCGGCGCAAAGTCGAATCGTTGGCAGCGCGACAAAACGGTGATCGGAATCTTTTCCGGATCGGTTGTACAGAAGATAAACTTGACGTGCTCCGGTGGTTCTTCGAGCGTCTTCAGCAATGCGTTGAACGCCGGCGTCGTCAGCATGTGGACTTCGTCAATGATGTAGACTTTGTATCGCGAGCGGCTGGGGCGGATGTTGACGTTGGATCGAAGTTGTCGAATCTCGTCGATGCCACGATTGCTGGCACCGTCGATTTCCAGAACATCGACATCTTCGCCGCTGGTGATGCTTTCGCAGGCGTCACACGTTCCGCACGGTTGTGGCGACGGGCCGGCGTTGCAGTTCAAGCATTTCGCCAGGATGCGGGCTGTTGATGTTTTGCCGACTCCACGAGCCCCGGTGAAGAGATAGGCGTGGCCGACTCGATTGGTGTTAATGGCGTTGGCCAACGCTTGCGAGATGTTCTGTTGGCCGACGAGTTGTTCGAACGATTGCGGGCGATAGCGCCGAGCGACGACGACGTATTGTTCGGACTGTGAAGAGTCGGTCATTAGATATCAAATCCCAAGCACCAAATCCCAAACAAATTCAAAATCTCAAATCTCAAAAAACACTGTTTGAGATTTTGAATTTGTTTGGGATTTGTAGTTTTGCAATTTGGAATTCTAAAAGCATCTGCTTGTGAGAGGCTCTCGCACAAGAGTACCCCGCTTAGGGCTGCTCCGGTTAAGGCCTGACCCGGTTCACGGCTCCCCCTCGCGAGAGCCACTCACCAGCAGATTGAATGCGACTGATATGATAGTTGTACGCCTGATCGTGTCCGCGGTCAAAGGGGCGCACTGACTTCCGAAGTTTTCTTAAACTTCGGAAGTTGGCTAAGCGACCTCGACTGGCGTTGCGACGACAAGTTTACGTGCCACCTCCCGTGACAAAGTTGTTTCGCGAGACGCAACACGAATCGTCAATAATCCGGCCTCGTCATTGTTTGTAAGGATCTTGCCCGTCGCGCCCAGCGGGAGGTGGTTCTCGGTCAAATACCGCAGAAACTCGGATGACTGGTCAAGAACCCGGACCAATTCGAACTGTTCAGCAGGCCGCAAGTCGGACAAACATCGCCCGGAAGTCGAAGAAACAGTGCCGTCAGCTTTCGGAATGGGATCGCCGTGAGGATCCACGGCTGGATGCCCCAGAAACTCATCGATTCGGTCCACCAAAAGATCGCTGACCGCGTGTTCCATGTTCTCGGCTTCTTCGTGAACTTCGTCCCACGTCAGGTCCAGCGTCCTGACCAAAAACAATTCGATCAAACGATGCCGTCGCACGACGCGCAGGGCCAACATACGCCCTGCGTCGGTCAACTGCACGCCAACGTAGGGCGTATACACAGCAAGACCAGATTCGCTGAGCGTCTTCAACATGCTGGTGACTGTGCCCGGCGACACACCGAGTGCATCAGAGATTTGCCCCGTCGCCGCGGCATTGCCGGACTGAGCGATGCAAGTTTGATAAATCGTCTTAACGTAGTTTTCAATCGTGAGACTTGCCACGCCGAAATGCTCCATAACTGCTACGAGGTAGGCATTGTATGCAGCCGAATAGTTGGGATCAAATAGGGGGTATGTTTGGGGGACTTCATCCGCCATGATACAAATACTTGGTCGTGCGGGAGTCATAAGTTGTGAAACTGAATCAATCTGGATTGGCTCGCTGTGAGTCGCTTGCATCCAACGCGGATCGATTCAAGGTTTCGATCCATCAAAACAATGTTGGCACTCGAATCGTTGATTGTGGAGTTCAATCACCCGGCGGCCTTGAAGCGGGGCGTGCTTTGGCGGAAGTCTGTCTGGCGGGGTTGGGGCGAGTCACCATTGCACCGAGTAACGGTGATCTTTGGCACGGACCATCGGTGGTGGTCGAAACGGACCACCCCGTGCCTGCGTGCTTGGCATCTCAATACGCCGGCTGGCCCGTGAGCGGCGAAAAGTACTTCGCGATGGGCTCCGGTCCGATGCGAGCCGCGCGTGGACGCGAGCCATTGTTCGACGACATCGGTTGCCTGGAAGACGCCGATGAAGCAGTCGGAGTGCTCGAAAGCGGAGAATTACCCCCTGATGAAATTTGTCGGCAAATCGCCGAAGATTGCAGCGTTGAGCCTTCAAAATTGACTCTGTTGGTCTCTCGCACGGCGAGTTTGGCCGGGACGATTCAAGTCGTCAGCCGTTCGATCGAAACGGCCCTTCACAAAATGCATGAATTGAAATTCGATTTGACACGCGTGCAAAACGGATTCGGTGTCGCCCCTCTGCCGCCGGTTGCCGCCAGCGACATGACCGGCATCGGGCGGACAAACGACGCGGTTTTGTACGGAGGCGAGGTGACGCTTTGGGTCACCGGCGATGACGCGACCTTGGACGAAATCGGACCGCAAGTGCCCAGCGCATCGTCGCCGGACCATGGGCAACCGTTCGCGGATATTTTCGAAAGATATGATCGTGACTTTTACAAAATCGACCCCATGCTGTTCAGCCCCGCCGTGGTCACGTTCGTCAACCTCGACACGGGACGTTGCTGCCGATTCGGCGAAGTGTTGCCCGGCGTGATCCGACAGTCGTTTGCTGGTTGAGATAATGAAGATCGCAGCATTGGTGTCCGCGTCGAGTTGGTATCTTAGCGATCTGCAACGAGCCGCGGCAGGTCAACATGAAATCGTGCCGCTGAGTTTCATGGATTTGTCGAGTTGGCTCCATGACGAGGGCGAGGCAGTTACTGTGGCGAATGTCGCGATGCGGGATTTCTCGGCAGTGCTGGTCCGCACGATGCCGCCTGGGTCTTTGGAGCAGGTTGTCTTTCGGATGGATTTGCTTGGCCGGTTGCAACAATCTGGAGTCATCGTGCTGAATCCACCGAAGGCAATCGAAGTGGCGGTGGACAAATACTTGTCCTTGTCGCGCCTTCGCACCGCGGGGCTAACGACACCCGACACGTTGATCTGTCAAACCGTCGAGGAAGCGATGCGAGGATTCGAACTCTTGGGTCGAAACGTGGTCGTGAAACCGCTGTTTGGCAGCGAAGGCCGTGGAATGACGCGGATCGACGACGAAAACATCGCGCTGCGGATTTTCAAGGCGCTCGCTCAAGTTAATTCAGTGATTTATCTTCAGCGGTTTATCGAACACGTGGGATTTGATCTGCGTGTGTTGCTGTTGGGCGACAAATGCTGGACAGTGCGTCGGCGCAACGCCAGCGACTGGCGAACCAACGTCAGCCGCGGGGCAACCATGGAAGCGTTTGATGCGGATGAAGAACTCGTGGCGATGGCTCGTGAGGCCGCCGTGTGTGTTGGTGTGCCGTTCGCCGGAGTTGACGTGTTGCTGGGCCGTGATGGCCGGCGCTACATTTTGGAAGTGAATGCCGTACCAGGCTGGAAGGCGCTTTCGCACACTTTACAGGTCGATATCGCTGAGGAATTGATTTCACACCTTAAGGACAAAGCGAGAAGCGATTGTGAGCAGCGCGGCAGATAAGGTTGTCAACGTTGGACTTCGATTGTCGACAACGGCACGCGATGATCCAGACGGCGTCGCGGCCGTGATGCCGCTGGGGCGTCGAGGTGGAAAACGGCAATACGCTCGAATGTCTTTCCGCGAATTGGACGACGACAGCAATTTGTTGGCCGATGGCCTGATGAACATGGGTATCAAACGCGGCGCGCGAATCGTGTTGATGGTGCGGCCGAGCATTGATTTCATTTCACTCGTTTTTGCGATGTTCAAAGCGGGGATTGTGACGATCTTGATCGATCCCGGGATGGGACGAAAGAATCTGGTTCGGTGTCTTGAGGAGGTCGAACCCGAAGGCTTTGTGGCGATACCGATCGTTCACGCGTTGCGAGTCTTGATGCGGCGTCGGTTTCCCAAAGCCGAATACAACGTCACAGTCGGTCGAAGATGGTTTTGGGGTGGCAAGACGATTCGTCATCTGCGCGGCCGATTGCTATCCGAGGATTTCCAAGCGATTCAATGCCAGACAAACGATCCCGCGGCGATCATCTTTACGACGGGCAGTACTGGGCCGCCGAAAGGAGTTTTGTACGAACACGGCAACTTCAACGCGCAGGTGGACGAGATCCGTGACCGCTACGAAATACAGCCCGGCGAGATTGACTTGTCGGGATTTCCGTTGTTTGCCCTGTTTAATTGTGCGATGGGAGTGACGACGGTCATTCCGGATATGGACCCAACTCGACCGGCGGACGTGGACCCGCGAAA
>CAYFJO010000345.1:0-11615 GCA_964343305.1 uncultured Pirellulaceae bacterium
CCGCTTAGAGGTATTCTAGATGATAGTCCGGCTGCGGGGAAATGCCTGCCAAGTAGAGTTGCACTGGAGGTGGAGCGGTGGGGACCGTTTCCTTTGCACTTTCTACTACCGTTTCCAGGTACCAATCGTTAAAACCCGCACCCATCAGATCGTCCCAGAAGCGGCGGTCGTCTTCACGTTTTAACTTGGCGTACCGGGGGGGACAACTTTCGCTCTGGCTATCAAAGATCTCTCGCCAGGACGGCTTGCCCGTTTCTTGCAGCAAGATTAGACGGTCGCTGCCGCAGTGACAACACACCAGCGGATCATGTTCTCGACAACTGACCAAAGATGTGAGTGGTTCTGGTGGCTCGGCGTCACTTGGCGGGTTGAGTCGACACAATCGATCACGGCAGCGAGCCATGTAGGCGGCTCGGAGTTGCAGACCAGAAAAAGGTGTCAGGAACCTTTTTCATGATATTCGCCGAAAAGGTTCCTGACACCTTTTCCCAGCCCGAAGTCGATCGTTAATGATCCAATCTTCAGCTCGATTCCAAAGCCGTGGGCGTAGATGCCAACGCCCCCAAGTTCGTCGGTCTCGTAGAGGCCATTCTTGCAGCAATAGTGAACCCAGTCGATCCCGGATGATGGTTGCGGAACGCCCAAGTCACGCAAGAGCCTCGCGACGGCAATGTCCTGCGCTGCGCGAAACTCTCCGATTAGTCGATCAAGTGTCTCGTGCATCGGCGAACTATTTATTATCCCGAAGTATCAGGCGAATATCGGATATCCGCGGGATAAGCGGGAGTATTCTGATATTCACGGTTATACCAGCCTCATCTTGCGGCATCCAATGCGGAGGGGCGATGGCCTGCCCTTTTCATTTTGCGTTAAGCCAGCCTTAAGATTGCGCGCTTCCGAAAAGCTGGCTAATCGACTGATCTTTGTGAATGCGTTTAATCGCTTCCGCCAACAGCGGGGCAACGGTCAGAACTTTGATCTTGTCGATTTTTTGCTCGTCAGCCAGCGGAATGCTGTCGGTCACCACGACACTCGCAATCGGCGCGTCCCTCAGATTTGCAATCGCGTTGCCGCAAAAAACGCCATGCGTCGCGGCCACGTGAATTTCGCGCGCGCCTTGCTGTTCGACCAGCTTCGCGGCACCTTTGATCGAGCCCGCCGTGCTGATCATGTCATCGAACATGAGCGCTACGCGTCCTTCGACCGGTCCACCAATAATATTGGCTTGCTTCGTCTCCGTCGCGCTTGCACGCCGCTTATCAACAATGGCCAATCGCCCGCCCAGATGTTTCGCGTGGCCCACCGCTCGCTTGATACTGCCTTCGTCGGGGCTTACGACCACAATGTCTTCGGCAGACAACCCCATTTGAGAAAAATGTTCGTTCAGCACGCGCGCGGCATAAAGATGGTCGACCGGGACGTCAAAGAATCCTTGAATTTGGGCCGCATGCAAATCCATCGTCAGCACGCGGTCGGCACCGGCGCGTGTGATCAAGTTGGCGACAAGCTTGGCGGTGATCGGCACGCGGCCTTCGTCTTTGCGATCCTGTCGTGCATAGCCGTAGTACGGCATCACGGCGGTGATTCGAGCCGCACTGGCGCGCTTGCACGTCTCGATCATGATCAGCAATTCCATCAGGTTGTCATTGACCGGCGGACAGGTTGGCTGGATCAAGAAAACATCACGACCACGCACGTCTTCGATCTTGCACGTGAATTCGCCGTCCGGAAATGTAACGAGTGCACAGTCGCCGATTGAAATGTCGAGAAACGAACAAATCTCTTGGGCAAGCGAGAGATTTGCTCGGCCACTGAATATTTTCAATTCACGCATGAAGTCGCTCGGGGTGAGATCGGATGCTGAGTGTTGAGACTTCCGAAGCTTAAGAAAACTTCGGAAGTCTGAGCCGCAACACTCATTATGCATGCGCACCCCAGATTAGACACCGGTGGGCGTCAAGATTTTTCCGACAACATGGCCCGCATTTCGTTTTCGACGATTTGCAGCTCGTCTGGCGTGTTGATGCTCAACGCTTCGCACGGCTTCAGGACAGGCATCGCCCGCACATCCTTGCCCTGCGATTTGAGAATGCCAGGACAATCTGTCAAATAAAGTTCTTTTTGTTGATTGTTGGCACTCAGATTGTCCAGTGCAAACAGAAGATCCCGGCAGTTGAAAACATAGGTACTCATGTTCACTTCGGTGATCTCGTGTTGCTCGTCCGTGGCGTCTTTATGCTCGACGATGGCGCGAAAACTGCCGTCCTCGTCGCGAACGATTCTACCCAGTCCCGTTGGATCTTCACGGTGCAACGTGCCCAGGATGCAGGCAGGCTGGCTGGCTTCATATTCGTCCAGCAGCGATCGCAACGATTCAAGTTGCAACATTGGCGAATCGCCCGTGACGACCACCACCGCGCCGTCGTGGCCGGCTAACTGATCGCGACACACTTGTACGGCATGTCCCGTTCCGCGCTGATCCTTTTGTTCAACAAACTCAAGATCCTGCCACTTGGCCAACGTTTCTTCGACCAAATCGGCCCGATAACCCACCACGACCAACGTCCGGCGAGCACCTGCATTGGCCAGCGTTTCGAGCACATGCTCGACCATCGGCCTCTCGCAAACCTCGCACAATACCTTGGGCAGATCCGAATTCATTCGCGTGCCTTTGCCAGCAGCCAAAACAACGGCGACGGGGCCATGCATAGCGTCCTCACTCTGTTCCAGTCCTAAATTTCGTCAAGAAGCCGCATCATAGAAAATTGACGCGTTTGACTTAAGGCCAGATTCGTCGATGTCGAGCCACGTCCTAATTGCATCTCGACTCATTATCTTCTGTTGATGCGAGCGAAGTAATGTTTGCCGCAGTCTCTATCGGAACTGAATCAAAAACCCATAGACCAACCCAAGCGCGACGCTTAGCCCAAGAAACCGAATCGCTCGCGTGACCCGATTGTACTTTTCCGAGGAAATGTGCGAGTCGATCAGCAGGCCGACCAGAACTTCTTTTCGAAACCCTTCTTTTCCCAGCGCTTTGAAATCGCTCACAAATTCATCTTGTTTTTCGATTGTGTATTCTCGCGCGATCGCCGCGGGATGGAAATGATTGCAGGTGCCGACCGCCGGATGACGTCCGCGGTCCAAAAACGGATTGATGCATCGAAACGCCCAGAAGCACGCAAGAGCCAGCGATACCATCCAAATCGCAAAAAGTACGAAACTTGTCCACGGCAATACCATCTCGGCCATTCCTCCAGTCCACTCAATTGGAGGAGGCTTTAAGGTCGGAATGAGCATGCTGGCGATCGCGCCCGCGACCGTTAGAACAACCGCCGCCTTTGCGTCAGCAAAGCGAATCCACTCGCCAACCATATCCTGTGTGGACAGCAAATCATCAATGGTGATCTGATCTTGTGGTGAAGATTCTTCGGTGATTACATCAGCCATGGTTGTTGGCACCCCCGTGCGGAGAAAGAATGTGTTTCGCAGATTGTACGGAGATTACCGGATTTGGTCCAACGGATGGGACGGATTGCCAATCCGTCTATTCACGAGGTGGACGGATTGCAAATTCGTCCAGCGAACACGAGTTATTTCGACGTTGGCGGATCGCGATTGAGAAAATACTCGCGGGCGTCGTGCAAAGCTTGCACTTGGCGCTCGCTCAATTCGTCAGATTTCTTTTCCAGGACCCAGTCGACGTCGGACACGGCCGCACTGCGACGACCAGTTCGGAATCTCATTTCGGCGCGTTGCAAACGCTCTTGAACCACGTCCGGCTCCACGGCGATGGCGGCTTCAAGATAGCGAAGTGTATCCTCTGGTTTGCGAGCGCGTTCGGCGATCCCACGCAAATTGAGCAGCATCCGTAGGACGATCTCCTTGCTGGTCGCGGCTCGCAAGTCCTCGTCGGCGAGCGGGCGGTCGTAATATCGACGAATGACATTCGCCGCTTCCTTGCACTGCATCAAGCGGCCGTTGTCAAAAACGTCGATCAACTGTTCGTCGCCGTTTCTTGACACTTGTTTGACGATAAAGTGGCCCGGTAATCCAACGCCCGAGATCTTTAAACCAATGCGGCGTCCCAACTCCATGTACAACAACGACAAGGTGATCGGCAGCCCCTCGCGGTCGTCGAGTACGCTGCTCAAATAACTGTTCGCCTGATGATAGTAATTCGTGCGGCTGCCGTGGAAGCCATTGTCCGTGAACAAGTACTTGTTGAGCGCCAGCAAACGCGTTTTCTCATTGGCGTCCTTGGCGAGCGACTTGTTCAACTCGCCGGCCATCTTGTCGACTTGTTTGACGTAGGGTCCAACGACCAATTCTTCGTCGTCGAGGCGTGCGATCAACATGGCCGCTTGGACCAAATCGAGGTCGTCCTTTTCGAGCAACGAGCCAAGCCTGGATGTAACATCACGGACATGCAGATCGTTGGCAACGCGGCGGAGTTCCTCGGCGCGGGCTTGCAGTTCGTCGGCACGCGATCGCAACACGCTCGTGCTGTCGCGAGGCGACTTGGCCAGCGGCGCAAGCTGTTCGTCATCCACCGAATCGTAACTGGGCAGCCCGTCGATCAGTTCGGCCAAGCTCTTGCGGTTCTCTTCGGAAATCTGCGAAGGCGCGATCTCTTTGGCGATCGAGAATCCCCTGAACTCCGCTTTCGTGTGCCGGAACTTGGCCAAGCCGATTTGGCCGCTGGGAAGTTTGTTATCCGTCGATTTGATGACAAGCTGGTCGTTGATGTAGCAAAGCATGCAGTCCTTTTCGAACCGCACTTTGAGATGATTCCATTGGCCAGGTTGATAGTGTTTCGATGGCACTTCCCGCAGCACTTTCCAAGTAAACACGGTGGCTCCATCGAAGCGGCTCAAACGCAAGCGGCCGTTCGATGGATAGAACCCGTAGTGTTTTTGGTCGCCGTCCGAGTGAAAGACGAGGCCCGCTGCGCCGGACTCGTCATCCAGTCGTACGTTAACGGCAAGTTCGAACGGCAACTCCAGCGCGGACCGGTGTGACAGGCAAATGGAGCGGCGTCCGATCGCATCGTCACCTTCGCCACTGGCAATGATACGGCCGGCCCGTTGCATCCACTTGGCACCGAACATCGGCGTCCATTCGCTATCGTCCAGAGTGCCGATCGTCAGCCAACGTGGCATTTCCACGGGATTGGGCTTCTCGATCAACGGTTTGAGGTGATTGATCTTCGCGGCAAAACCAAGATTCTGGGTGACGGTCGACTTCATCGTCACAACGCCGACAACTTCGCCCTTGGCGTTCAACACCGGACCACCGCTGTTGCCCGGCTCGATCGGCATCGCCAATTGCAGCATGCCACGTCCATCAATTTCACGATGGCCGGAAACAATGCCGCTGACGACACTGTGACGCAGGCCGTGCGGATTGCCGACGGCAACGATCGACTCACCTTGTTTCGATTCGTCCGAATTGCCGAGCTTAAGTGCCTTCAAACCACTGGCGTCGATTTTCACAATCGCCAGATCGAGCGCCCGGTCCGACGCGTGAACCGTTTTGACTTCGTATTTCTTTTTGTCCGCGAATTCAACAAAAATCGGCCGTGCTTCACCAATGACGTGCAGGTTCGTCGCAATCATGCCGTCCGCGGAAATCACAAAACCCGTGCCCATGCCGAGCCGTTTCCCGTCACGCCCGGTAAACGAAACTTGAACGACGCTGCCGCGCGATTGTTCAACCAACTTTTGAGCGTTGGCCGAAAGCGGACGCGGGGCCGGGTCGTCTGTTTTCGGCCCCTCCTGAGCATAAGTGCCAAAACTCAGCAGCGTGTAAATAACCGTAGCCAATACAGATAGAGCGAACTTCCGCATTTCATATCTCCTGGGTGGCTCGCAAAATGTGTCCAGGTATTGTAACCCGATGGCCGATCATGGTCATGTCGATTGTATCGAATCCACGTCGCGGCATTCGGACAGCGTGGCCCGTGTGCTGATTTAGCTTGTGACTCCTGAGCCCAGGCATTAATATATAGGGTGACCGGGGGTTGTGAGCAATTGTTTCTAATTTGTCGAGGAGCACGCTGATGCGACGCGCCATTTTCCCCGTTGTTTGTTTTGTCTTGTTGATTGTTGAGACAGCGAATGTACACGCCGACGAGGACGCGCTGCGAGCCGCGGTGGACGAGATGTTCGAACTCGGCTGGTCCGGTTCCTTTAAATCGCATGCTCCCACCGATAACCAGTTTAAGAAGATCCAACAAATCCAGCCGGGTGACGTACGTGCCGTTTACGCTTATGCCATCGTCCAAATCAAACAACGTCGATACAAAGACGCGGCACAGTTGCTGACTCACCTTGTCGAATACAAGCCTGATCACATGCGCGGCTGGAAAGCGAAAGCCTGGCTGTCCATGTTCACCAAAGATTATTCCAAGTCGTTGGTCGAGTTGGATCGCGTCAGCCGCATGTTGCCCGAGAAGGAGGCGTCGGTCGAAGAAAAGATTGCTAACTTGGAAACGGCCCAGTTTCTGGGACGGATGTTCGGCTATCTCGAAGGTCCGCAAGAGAATGCCGTGACCGACGTGCTGTTGAAATCCTACAAGGACAGAATCATCGCACGTCTGGGACAGGACCGAACGTTTGCCTTTGAAGACGCGAATAAGAAAGTGGTCGGGACTTTCGCAAAACTGGATGACGAAATCAACGGCGTCGAACAGCAAGCCAACGAAGATGCACAGCAGCAGCGAGAACAGAAACTTGCTGATTTGGATCAAGAGCGGGCGAAACTTGAAGAGCGTTTGGCGAAGGTAGGTCCTGAAGCCAAGAAGCTCGAATCGGAAATGCGCGAGGAGTTGAAGAGCATCGAGGCTGAAGACCGACCGCTGTTGCAGCAATTCGAGCGACTCGCGTTTCAGCGCGAGGGCATTCAGCGCGAGGCGAGGATTTTCACAGCCGATATTCTTCGTTTACAGGGTCAACTTGGCCGGTCTGAAGATCCGACGACAAATGCCTTGATTCAAGATCAACTTCGGCAACGCACGCTGTTGGCCAATCAATATCAAGCTCAGATCCGGCAGGTCGAAATCCAAATGGCCCAGGTTGATGCGAAGCGTGTCGGTGTGCGTCGCCGGTACGGCCAAACCGAAGCGTCCTATCGCGGGCAACTTGAAAAGCTCGGTGTTGAGTTTAAGGACATCAAAAAACAGGAAAAGAAAAATGAATTTCGGAAGAAACAGGCCGATAAGTCATCCAGTGCCGATCTCCGCCGGGTCCGCACACTGGCCACAAAGGCCAAAGCACTCTCCACTTACCAGGATTTCAATTTCGATCTCGAACGTCAGCAGATTCTGGAGATGTTTGAGTAACGACGCTACCTTCCATTTCATCGCAAAAGCTCCATAATAATGATCCTTGGAGCGTGGAGCATGTGGATTGAAATTTCGGTAGCATTCTTTCTCGCTTTATTTGTCGGCACGTTGGTTGAGTACTCCGTACATCGGCTCATGCACTTTGGGGTAGTGCTGGGGAAGAAGCACGCCATGCACCACCAGGCGGGTGAAGGCCAAGGTTGGTTCGGAGAATTCTGTGATTACTTCCTGCCCGGTCTGATTATTCTCTGGGTGGGATTTCCGTATTCGATGTCGGCCGGAATCGGTTTTGCCATCGGTGGAACTTTTTACGCAGCGTGGGCAGCCTACTCGCATCAATTGCAGCACGAATGCCCAGAACTAGTTTTCTGGCTCGTTCGCCCGGTTCATTTCCTGCATCATGAACAAAAAATGTGGAAGCACAACTTTGGCATTTCGGTCGACATCTGGGACCGCGTTTTTGGTACGTACAAAATGGCGGATTGGAGTCCAGAGAAACGTCCTTTTCAACATCCTCTTTCAAGCTTCTTTCGGATCAAGTGGTTTTAGGACCGTGGGACGGATTGCTAATCCGTCCTTGCCGCGAAGATGGACGGATTAGCAATCCGTCCTACAGGAAGACCGAATGCATCAACCAGTTCTGATTCTTGGCGCTGGTATCAACGGGGCGGCGCTGGCTCGCGAATTAGTTCTCAACGACGTTCCGGTTTGCGTTGTTGACATCAACGATATCGCGTCTGGCACAACGGCTTATTCCTCGCGGCTGATTCACGGTGGACTGCGCTATTTGGAGTATGGCGAGTTCGACCTGGTGCGTGAATCACTTGACGAACGAACCCGGTTGCTGCGGCTGGCGCCCGATTTTGTGCGGCCGTTGAAGCTGTTCATTCCGATTCAAAATCGCGCGTCGGGGTTTATCACTGCGATGAGGAGATTCTTTGGCAGTTCGGCGCGATACAAGAATTCGCGAGGACTGTGGTTGGTACGGACCGGGCTGTGGTTGTATGACCGATACGCAAACGACGCTACTTTGCCGCGCCGCCACACCTATCGCTTGCCACGCGAAGATGTCCCGCTGATGAACACCGAGTTTCGATGGGCGTGCTCTTATTACGATGCGCAGATTCAGTACCCCGAACGGTTTGTCATCGCACTCCTGGCGGATGCCCGGCGATTGGCGGTTGAAAAGGGGATCGCGTTTCATGTGCTTCCTTATCACGAGGCCAGTTTGGACGGTGGGACGGCGACCGTGCGAAAACCACCGGCGGACGATGTCTTGCTGCAATTCGAACCGCTGGCTGTTGTCAACGCGACCGGGGCGTGGGTCGATCAAACACTCAACCGAATGGCAGTCGATTCCCGCCGGTTAATTGGCGGGACCAAAGGCAGTCATCTACTTACGCCCCATGCGGGTTTGCGAAATCGGCTCGATGGCAATGGCGTGTATTTGGAAGCCGACGACGGCCGCCCGATTTTTTTGCTACCACTTGGCGATGCAACACTCATTGGCACGACCGATCTTGTTTTCGGGGGTGATCCGCAAGACGCCGTCGCAACGGAGGACGAAATCGAATACCTGGTCGCGGCGGTTAACCAAGTCTTTCCCGATTTGCAATTCGCCCGTGACGAGGTGACACTGCACTACTGTGGCGTGCGCCCGCTTCCTTTTGCCGACAACACGACGCCGGGTGCCATAACGAGGCGGCATCTTCTGGAGGAACACGCCGATGCCAGCGTGCCGTTCTACTCGATCGTGGGTGGCAAGTTGACAACGTCCCGCTCGCTGGCGGAAGAAACTGCATCGACGGTCTTAACCCGTGTTGGTCGAGAGATTAAATCGACGTCATGCGACCGTCCGATTCATGAATCCGATTACTTCACCGTAACAGAGCAGTTTTCCGATGAATTGGTGCGGCAAGTTGTTCGAAACGAGTGGGTCAGCCGGCTGGGTGATCTTGTAGAACGGCGATTAATGTTGCTATACAAAGGGGAAATCACAGTCGATCAGATGCGACATTTAGCGGAGTTGCTTGTTGATGAGCAGAAGCTGGATGAAAAATCGATTGACGCCGAAGTGACCCGCGTAGTCCAGCGGCTTCACGACCACTTTGGACTTCAATGTCGGCCATGCTCCGCATGACGAATGCTTGGCCCGATTCAGTCACGCGTAGCGTGACCTACTGGAAACGACTTTGTGAGCAAATACATTCTCGCTCTCGATCAGGGAACGACATCCAGTCGGGCCATCGTGTTCGGCCACGACGGTTGTGTGGTGTCGATGGCACAGCAGGAGTTCGAGCAAATCCTGCCCGCGCCGGGACACGTCGAGCATGATCCGGAGGCAATTTGGTCGTCGCAACTTGCCGTCGCTCAACAGGCATTGAAGTCTGCTTCGTTACAAGCCACTGACATCGCGGCCATCGGAGTGACCAACCAACGCGAAACGACCATTCTCTGGGAGCGTGATTCAGGCAAGCCTGTGACGAATGCCATCGTTTGGCAGAGCCGCGTGTCGGCAGGGATTTGCGACAGGCTCAAGTCTGATGGACACGAGCCGACGTTTCGGGACAAGACGGGCCTGGTCGTTGACGCATATTTTTCCGGGACGAAGATCAAGCATCTGTTGGACACCATCGAAGGTCTGCGCGAGCGGGCCCAGCGTGGTGAGATCCTGTTCGGCACGGTGGATTCATTTTTGATCTGGCGGCTCACGGGCGGCGCGAGGCATGTGACCGATTACAGCAACGCCAGCCGTACTTTGATCTTCAACATCCACACGCTGGATTGGGACGATGAATTGCTTGCTCTGTTGGACATTCCACGAGCGATGCTGCCGCAAGTCCTGCCAACCAGCGGGCTGTTTGCAGAAACTTCTGAAGAATGGTTTGGTGCCAAGATTCCAATCGGTTCCAGCGTCGGCGACCAGCAGGCTGCCACGTTTGGACAAGCTTGCTTCGAAATCGGCAGCGCAAAAAATACGTATGGAACGGGTTGCTTTTTGTTATTGAACACCGGCACAAAAGCAGTGCAATCAAACAACCAGCTTTTGACCACGATCGGCTGGTGCTTGAACGACGAGGTGGTTTATTGTTTGGAGGGATCCGTATTCGTTGCGGGTGCCGTGGTACAATGGTTAAGAGACGGACTTGGCATCATCAATTCGTCTGCCGACGTCGAGCAACTGGCTGCGACGGTGGACGGATCGGACGGTGTTTTTCTAGTACCGGCGTTTGTCGGCCTTGGAGCACCGCACTGGGATGCCAAGGCTCGCGGAACGATGATCGGCATCACGCGCGGAACGACGCGCGGCCACATCGCCCGCGCAGCGATTGAATCGATGGCCTTCCAAACCAGGGATCTGTTGGACGCGATGCAGAAAGACGCCAATCTGACGCTCAGCGAACTGAAAGTCGACGGAGGTGCTTCGGTGAACAACGACTTGATGCAATTCCAGGCGGACTTGCTGAACGTTACGGTTCGGCGTCCCGTCGTCGCGGAAACCACCGCGCTCGGGGCGGCGTACCTGGCTGGCTTGGCGGTCGGCTATTGGCAGGATCAAAGCGATGTAACGTCCAACTGGGCGGAGGATCGACAATTCCAGCCATCGCCCGCAACCGATTCCCGCAACAAACAATACGCCCAATGGCAACAGGCGGTCAAGCGATCAAAGAACTGGCAGGAGTGAGCAGATGGTTGGTTCAGACGTATTTGTCGGCGGCGTCGCGATGATTTTGGGATCCGTCGTTGTTTCGGCCGCGGTTTTCAATTGGGAGTGGTATTACCAGCTCAACAAACCACGTTGGGTCGAAGAGAAGTGGGGCCGCGGCCGCGCGCGAGTCATCTTTGCGTTGATCGGATCGGCGTTAATTGTGCTCGGCGGGATCATCGCCATCGGATTGATGTCCAACGCGTCGGCTTCGAAATGCAAAACAGAATTCATCAAAGTGGCGCGGATCTAAAGAAGGGTCTGGCGTACAGCGACGAGACACGTGTCAGGTGGATCTTAGCATCTTGTCTCACGAACAGTCGCGCCGTGTGGTTATTGCCTCTTCATTTCGTGAACGGTTCTCACAGGACGTCGCAGACAATCAGTGTTTCTGATGCAACTCGCGGAGTACGCCCAGCAGGATTCGAACCTGCGACCTGCGGATTAGAAGAGGGAGTGTCGGTTGACGCAACCTCTAATTCCGACAACGTCTAAGTTGGACTTTCGGGCTTTTAAGCACTGCTAGCAGAAAAAGGGGAGCCATCGTTCGTTAGGATGAGTTTG
>CAYFJO010000346.1:0-11560 GCA_964343305.1 uncultured Pirellulaceae bacterium
GGCGGAAAACATCAAATAAAGAGTTATTTATATCTTGACCAAAATATCCGCAATTAGTATGAAGAGTGGAATTCCCGTCGCCACACCAACCCATCCCACCACGGAGAATCCTGTCATGCTGACCATTCCATCAAACAGCCACCACCTCTACTGCGATGGTGTTTCCCGTCGAAGTTTTCTGACCATCGGTGCCCTCGGATTTGGCGGCATGACGCTTGCCGATCTGTTGCGTGCCGAGGATGCGGCCGGGGTAGGTTCGTCGCACAAGGCGGTCATCAATATTCACCTGGGTGGCGGACCCTCGCACCAAGACATGTTTGATCTGAAGCCGAACGCCCCGGTGGAATATCGCGGCGAGTTCAATCCGATCAAGACCAACGTGCCGGGCATCGAGATCTGCGAACACATGCCAAAGCTCGCGCAGATGGCCGACAAGTATGTCATCATCCGCTCGCTGTTCGGGTCGGTCGGCGCCCATTCGAACTTCCAGACGCATACGGGCTTCAGCAACCGATCGTTACAGGTCGTTGGCGGCCGGCCCGCGCTGGGAAGTGTGGTGTCGCGACTTCAAGGACCAACCGACAGCGGTGCGCCACCGTTTGTTTCGAGCAACGGCGGCAACTCAGGTTTTGTCGGCCCCTCTTACAAACCGTACAAACCAGACGGCGCGGGTCGCAACAACCTGCGGCTGCAAAGCGGACTGTCGACCGAACGGTTGAGTGACCGGACGAATTTGCTCTCGTCGCTGGATCGCATCCGCCGCGACGCCGACAGCACCGGCAGCATGGGTGCGATGGACGTGTTCACGAAGAAGGCGGTCGAGGTGGTCACGAGCGGAACGCTGGCCGATGCATTGGACGTGAACAAGGAAGACGCTAAAGTACGCCAGCGTTACGGCGATCGCGACGGTTCAAATTTTCTGTTGGCCCGGCGATTGGTCGAAGCGGGCGTTCGCGTGGTGACATTCAACTGGGGAAGCTGGGACACGCACCGCGGTAATTTCATCACGCTGAAGCGCCAGTTGCCCAAGTTGGACGTGGCGTTGAGCGCGTTGATCGGCGACTTGCACGAGCGCGGGATGGACAAAGACGTCTCGATCGTAATGTGGGGTGAGTTCGGCCGCACACCGCGTGTCAACGCCAGCGCCGGCCGCGACCATTGGCCAAAACTTTCGATGGGTTTTCTTGCTTGCGGTGGAATGCGAAACGGCCAAGCGCTCGGCACCAGCACGCGTAACGCCGAAGCCGCACTGGATCGTCCGGTGCATTTCCAAGACGTGCACGCAACGCTGTACAGAAACCTTGGCATCGACGTCGAGACCGTCAAAGTTCCCGACCCGGCTGGTCGTCCGCAATACTTGCTAGAGCGACGCACGCCGATTCAAGAATTGGTGTGAGTTGTACGCCACGCCGTTCGATCCGTCTTAATTGGCCCCAACGAATTGAAGAACCAACGAATCAGCAAACATTCGCTGACGCTTTAATTCGTTGGGGCATCCCATTCCCGCATCGACCGGCAGCGCAGCATGTACCACGCGACGCCGATCGACACCAACACCGCCGGCGCTGCGAGCAGTACGCCGGTGCCCAGAAAGATGCCGTTGATCAGCCGAGCGGATTGCGGATCGTCGTCCAGTTTTGGCAGGCAGCAGTTTTGCGCATGGGCGACCGCTGAACTGAAAAGCACGCACACGATGGCTAGGAGAATTCGTGCTTGTTTCACAACTACATTGCCATTCCGTCAGGGGCGATCAACAGGTACAGAATTAACGACGTGCCAAAGATGCCGATCAACACCGACAGCACTAACTCGATGTGCTCGTAGCGCAGGTGCATGAACCACAGGCAAATGATGGTGGCTTTGCACGTCATGCCGAGGATGAGCACGGTCGGGCTGCCGATGAAGATCATCGCCAGCGTGATGATTAACAGAACGAACCAGGCGATCCAATATTTGCGATAGTCCACATCGGCGTGGGGTTCGGTGGTCATGTTGTTTCTCCCGGAGCAAATGTAGGGAACGCCCTCTGTGGCGTTCCGTCCATGCCTAGTTGTTACCGATTACGCGGAACGCCACAGAGGGCGTTCCCTACAAGACGAATTCACGCCTTCGTCATACGAGGTAAAAGCAACCAAAAACAAACACCCAGACCAGGTCGACAAAGTGCCAATACAAGCCGGCCAGTTCGATGCCCTCGGCTGAGTATTTTCCGCCACCTGCACGAGCGGCAACGATAATCAAAATGATCAAACCAATCAGCACATGCGTGCCGTGAAAACCTGTGATCATAAAAAAGTACATGGAAAACAGGCGCGGCTCGTTGGCCAGTTCGCTTTCGGCCGCCCAGCCGTTGAGCCTTGCTCCTTCGCCAATGAACCCGGTCCATTCGACCGCCTGCATGCCGAGGAACACGAGCCCGCCCACGATTGTCAGCAACAGCATGCGCACCGCAAGTTTCGGGGCTTTACGCTGCGCGGCACCAACGGCGGTGGCCATCGTGGCGCTGCTGGAGATCAGGACGAATGTCATCACCGTGATGAAATTCATGTTGAAAATCTCGTCCTGCGCGGGCCACGTGTCACTGGCCAGGCGGCTGAAACCATACGACGCCAGGAAGCCGGCGAACAAGATGCCGTCGGACACGATAAACCACCACATCATCATCTTCTGCCAACTCAAGCCGAACGGCGAAACACCGCCGCCCCAACGTTCGCTGGCTGTGTTTGAAGCACTCATGTTGTCTTTCTTTGCAGTAGGATGGATTGCTAATCCGTCCATTTCCGTCACAGACGGATTAGCAATCCGTCCTACAGAATTGCGAGCATCCCTAAAACGTAAAGCCAAACTCCGTCGACAAAGTGCCAGTACGTCGCACACAGTCCGAGCCGCCGGCCGCGCGACGTTGCATAAATCAGCGCCGCGACGCCGCCGAACAAATGGACGCCATGCACGGCGGTTAGCATGTAGATGAAGGAACTGTGCGGACTGGTCGGCAAATAGATGCCTTGTGTGGCCAGTTCTCGCCAGGCAATGAATTGTCCCGCAAGGAAGACGAAGCCGAGCACAAGCGTCGCGACCAGCCAACGCCGCAATCCGCTGCGACGCGCCAATTCCATCGTCACACTGCTGGCCACCAGCACGATCGTGTTGATCCACAGCGCCACCGGCAGCGGCGCGCGCTGCCAATCCGCGCCTGTGCGCCGGATCAAATACGCCGATGTGAACGCGGCGAACAACATCACGACCGACGCCACGATCGCCAGCAGCAACAGCTCGTTGGCACGCGTGCGCGCATCTTCCGATTCGCTCAGTTCAACGGGTTGGTTGTCGTACGCACTCATGACGTCGCTTGCGGGATAAAGTCTTGATTACCGCCGTTTGGCCCGTAGTCGTAAGGCGAGCGATGAGCGACCGGCAACTCCTTCGGCCAGTTGCCGTGCGGCGCGGGCGAAGGTGTTGACCATTCCAAACTGGCTGCTTCCCACGGGTTTTCTGAAGCCACTTTGCCGCGAAAGATGCTCCAGAAAAAGTTCGCCAGGAAAATGAACTGTGCCGCGGCGACCGTGAATCCGAGCAGGCTGATCGGCAGGTTCAGCATCCGCGTCGGCTCGGTGAAGTCATAGCCAGTCGGGTCATAAATGCGACGCAGGCTGCCGCCCAGTCCCTGGTAGTGCATCAGGATGAACATCGTGAACATGGGGACGATGGTCAACCAAAAATGGATCTTGCCCAGCCGGTCGCTCATCATGCGGCCAAACATCTTGGGGAACCAGTAATACGTCCCCGCAAAGATCCCCAGAAACGTAACCGTGCCAATCATGAAATGAAAGTGGCCGACGACAAAATAGGAATCGTGAAAATAAATGTCCGACGCGGCCGTGCCGAGGTACAGCCCGCCGAGTCCGCCCGTGCCGATCGCCGAGATTATGCCGAGCGCAAACAGCATGGGCGTCTCCAGCCGAAGCTGTCCGCGCCACAAACTGGCGATCAAGTTGATGCCCAACACCGCGAACGGCAACGTGATCAAGACCGTCGCGATGGAAAAATATTCGCCGACGTACGGATTCAAGCCACTGACGAACATGTGATGGCCCCACACAATCATGCTCAAAAAGCCGATGACGAACAGCGAGTAAACCGAGATCCGATATCCAAACGGCGGCCGTCGAGAAAACGCGGCGATCACTTCAAACGCCACGCCAACCGCGGGCAGCACCAGCACGTACACTTCGGGATGACCGAGGAACCAGAACAGATGTTGAAACAACAACGGTGTGCCACCTTGGTGATTTAGCACGTTATCGCCGATGATCATCCCTTCCGGCAGATAGAAACTCGTGCCGCCGTGGCGGTCCAGCAGCAACATAATTGCCGCAGCGGTCAGCGTTGGAAACGCGAGCAGTCCAAGGATCGTCGCGATCAAAAACGTCCAAATGACCAGCGGCATGCGCATCATCGACATGCCTTCGGTGCGCATATTGAGGATGGTGGTCAGATAGTTGAGCCCGCCCATCGTGAACGATGCGATGAACAGTGCCATCGACAACAGCCACAACGATTGACCAAGTCCCGAGCCAGGCACGGCTCCTTCGAGTGCACTGAGCGGCGGATAGGCTGTCCAACCCGCCGCGGCCGCACCGCCCTCGACAAAAAACGACAGGATCATCAACAGGCAAGCGGGCACGATGACCCAGTACGACAGCATGTTCAGAAACGGGTAAGCCATGTCGCGAGCGCCGACCATCAGCGGAATGAGAAAATTCCCAAAACCGCTGACCAGCGCCAGCGACACGACGAAGAAAACCATCAGCGTGCCGTGCATCGTAACGACGCTGAGGTAAGCTTCCGGACGAATCACCGCTTGCCCTGGCCATGCCAATTGGATGCGAATCATCACCGCCAGCCCGGCCGCCAGCAACGCCATGAACATCGCGGTGAGCAAGTATTGGATGCCGATCGTCTTGTGATCGAAGCTGAAGATGTACTTACTAATGAAACTGGTAGGTTCGTGATCTTCGCTCAATTTCGTTTCTCGCTATTATCAGATGGTGTAGGGAACGCCCTCTGTGGCGTTCCGAATGTTTGGGTCCCTTGGGCCTCGGAACGGGACGGAGCCCGTTCCCTACATCGTCCTCGCTACTCAAACCAACCAATCTGGCTCGCCAGCCAGTTGTCAAACTCCGCTTGCGTTTTCACAATCGCCAAGCCGCGCATCTTGTAATGCCCCAAGCCACAAAGCTCGGCACAGGCAATTTCATATTCTCCCTCTTTCGTCGGCACGAACTGCGTGTGCGTCATCGTGCCGGGAACCAGGTCTTGCTTGACGCGAAACGAAGGCACTGAAAAACTGTGCTGCACGTCGTGCGATCGCAACCGGATCGAAGCCATCCGATCGGTCGGCAGATGCAACACACCGCGCGAGATGATGTCGTCGGTTGCCGCCGGGTCTTCCTCAACAAGCCCCAGCGGGTTGCGCGTTTCATGCACTTCTTCCGGATCAGTCTTGCCAAACTCGCCGTCTTTACCTGGATAACGCACGACCCACTCAAACTGTTTGCCGACCACTTCGATTTCGATCGCGTCGTGTTCCGCTTCGCCGTAAAGCTGATGCCACACCGGCTGGCCGATCAACAACACGCCGACTTCAGACGCGACCGCCATGAACGCAACCGGGATCAACGCCCACAGCCACTCGACCTTGGCGCTGGTAGGCTTGTAGGTCGACGGCCCCGGCTGACTATGCCGCCAGACCAACCAACCCAATGCGACGTGGCCCAGTACAAACACAACGCCAGTCGTGATCAGCAAATAGTTAATGACAAAGTCAACCCCTTCGCCATGCTGCGAGGCAACCGGCGGCCGCCAACTGCGAACCGCAAAGCCCAGCACCGTCAAGATCATCACGACCGCAAAAAAGGCGACAAGCAAAATTCCAGACACCGGAACACGCGACGAGCCGGCTGTTTCTGTAGAGGCATCCGACGAACTCATCATTTCTCCAAAAATTGTAGCTGAAGTTGCAAAACTTCAGGAAACGCGATAGAGCCTGAAGTTTTGCAACTTCAGCTACGATCAATCCGCTAATCCTCGAACGTAAATTCGATCGTGACTTCTTTCCCGTCCTCGACCGTGACCTTTTCCGATTGAGTGCCCAACTCTTCGTGCCAGGCTTCGATCGTGTACTCGCCGGGCGGCAGCTTGGCCAGTTCAAACTTCCCATCGTCGCCGGTCACCGCGAAATAAGGATGCGGAATAACGGCCAGATGGCTGCTCATCCAACCATGAATATCGCACTTAAAGCGGATGAACTCCTTGTAGTCGAAGACCTTGTTGTCCTCTTGACCCTGCGTCGGTTGGCCAAAATTGAAATCGGGATTCAGCGTCGAAAATGAATGCACGTTATGCCCGAATGAGTCACTGTTGCGAATTGTGACCTGCTGCCCTAACTGCACACCCTGTACATGCGGATGGAAAAGGCAGCCCTTCTGGTTCAGCACAACTGGCTCGTCGGGAACCGGAAAGTCCCAACCCTTCAACCCACGTTTGACCCACACCATCACGTTTTTCAACGTCCCGTCTTCATTGACAATGATCGATTCATCAAGCACCGGTTCGCCGTGAAGTTTCGCACATTCGGCCTTGGCAGCCATGTCGATCGCCCGTCGCCTGGGCGGCTTGCCGGAAAACTTCACAACGCCGCTCGCCGTTGCCGTGCCGAGCGCGGGATCCCAAGGCTTGCCTTTTTCCTTGGCGGCTCCATCATCGCCGCCGTCGGTTGTCGACCCGTCCGTCGAATTGCTGTTCGCTTCGCCACCACAGCCCGCAACGATAACCATCAAACCAATCAACGTAAGCGAAACTAATTTTTTCACGGAGTAACTCCTTTATGGATATTGGGCGAGAAAAAGGCAGGGTCGAAACCAACGAAGTCTGCTGCTAACGAACCACTCAACAATCACTTTGCTGACATGCGGAGTGGTGGAAGTTGTGGATTTTTAGGTACTTAAATATGTTTGTCGGATTATCGATAAAATCCCGATCTAGACAAGTAGACTTGGCATCTTCGGGCAAAAAATCGTGATTCTGCTAGTTGATTGCCGACCCCAGCTCTGTCATGAGCTGTTTAAAGCCTACCCAGCCCGCCTCGCCCATTTCGGACCGAACAAAGTTGACAAGCGCAACCAGAGTTGCAATTATGGACGTCAAGATCCTAATGTCTTGATAGCCCCGCCTTGCTGAGTGTGCCCACCTTGAAACCTTTCTGGAGACCAGCGCTATGACGACGCGCTCTTCGTTCCCACTTCTACACTTGTTGGTGTTTTTCACTTGGCTATTGGTATATTCCGCCACCCATGCCGACGACGACATCGATATCAGCAAACTTCCCGCTCCGTCAAGAATGAAGATCGATTTTGTGAAGCACATCCGTCCAATCTTCCAAGCGAAGTGTTTTTCTTGTCACGGTGCGCAAGAGCAGGAAGGTGGTTTGCGATTGGACTTGAAGCAGTCGGCGCTCGACGGTGGCGACAGCGGCCACGTGATCGTGCTGCGTAAAAGCGCTGAGAGTTTGCTCATTCATGCCATCGCTGGGCTGGATGAAGAAACACAGATGCCGCCGGCCGACGAAGGCACGCCATTGAACGACGAGCAAGTCGCGCTCGTTCGAGCATGGATCGATCAAGGCGCCGTTTGGCCTGACGATGCGGCGGGCAGTGGAAAACCCAGTGGTGCTGATCATTGGGCGTTTCAACCGTTTGAATGCCCGCAGCCACCGCGAGTGAAGAACAAGGACTGGGTGCGCAACGAGATTGATGCGTTCATTCTGGAAAGGCTCGAACGTGAAGACGTCGAGCCATCGCGCGAAGCGGATCGTGCGACGTTGATTCGTCGTGTGTACCTCGATCTGATTGGCCTGCCGCCGTCGTCACAACAGTTCGATCGGGCGATGACGGATTCGCGCAGCGATTGGTACGAGCATCTCGTGCGCGATCTGCTCGATTCGCCGCATTACGGCGAGCGGTGGGCGCGGCATTGGCTCGATCTGGCGCGTTACGCCGACAGCGACGGTTATGAAAAGGACAAAGCGCGCCCGCACGCCTGGAGGTGGCGCGAATGGGTGATCAATGCGCTGAACGACGACAAGCCGTTTGACCAGTTCACGATCGAGCAGCTTGCGGGCGACCTGTTGCCAAACGCCACTCTGGAGCAAAAAGTTGCCACCGGCTTTCACCGCAACACGCTCATCAACCGCGAAGGCGGTACCGATCCGGAAGAAGACCGCGTCAAGCGAACCGTCGATCGCACAAACACCTTGGGCTCGGTCTGGCTGGGGATGACGGTCGAATGCGGCCAATGCCACTCGCACAAATACGATCCGCTGACGCAGAAAGAGTACTACCAATTCTACGCTTTTTTCAACACGATGGCCGAACCAGACATCGGCGCGCCGTTGGCCGACCAAATGGCCGCTTACGAGAAGGCCAAGGCGGCATTTGACAAAGAGCACCAACAGCATGTCGCGGCAGTTCAACGCTACGAGAAAGAGGACCTCAGCGCGTCACTCAAGAAGTGGGAAAAGTCATCGCCCGATACAACGCCCGTCTGGACGATTTTGCGGCCCGAATCGGTCTCGTCCAAAAAAGGAACGACGCTCACGCTTCTTGATGACGGTTCGATTCTGGCCAGCGGCGAGGCCCCGGGGCGTCAGGAAGTGTATCAGCTCGTCTGCAAGACCGACTTGACCGGCATCACCGGCATTCGCATCGAGGCGATCGGCGACGAACGCCTTCCAGGCGGCGGTCCGAGGCGCGGCCCGTTGGGCAACTTCAGCTTGACGCGGTTCGATGTGAGTGCCGCGCCCAGCGATGGTTCGACTTCGGCCAAGGAAGTGACATTGGCCGCCGCACAGGCTGACTTCTCTCAGTCTGGCCATGGCGTCGAGCGCGCGATGAACACCAACCCGGTGGACGGTTGGTCGATCGGTCCCCGGTTCGGCGAGAACCATGTCGCCACGTTCGAGACCAAGCAGCCGATCGAGTTCGACGAAGGCACAACGTTGACGATCGCGATCTGGCAGTCGTCCGTGTTGATGCACTATCACAACCTGGGTCGCTTCCGCATCTCGGTGTCGACGACCGACAAGAAGCCGCTGCCGCTGTACGGAGTAACGGATGTGATTGCCCAGACATTGACCACGCCGACTGAGAAGCGATCCGAAATGATGCAGCAAGATTTGTTGGCCTATTTCGGCATGATCGATGAGCAACTCGTCAAACTCCGCATGACCGCGATGGAGCACGGCAAGAAGGCGCCAACGAGTCCTTACCTGACGACGAAGGCGCAAGTCGTGGCCGCAATGAAGGAGCCGCGCGAGACGCACTTCCTTATCCGCGGTGATTTCTTGAAGCCGTCCTACAAAGTCCAGCCGAATGTCCCCGCGGCGCTGAATCCGCTGAAGGCACGCGGATCCCGGCCTGACCGGCTGGATTTGGCTCAGTGGTTGATCGATCCGGCCAATCCGCTGACGTCGCGCGTAACAGTCAATCGGATCTGGGCGCGCTACTTCGGTCGTGGAATTGTGCCTTCGGAGCGCGACCTCGGCACGCAAGGTGAAATTCCCTCGCATGCGGAGTTGCTCGACTGGCTGGCCACATCGTTTCGCGAAAACGGCTGGAGCATGAAGAAGCTGCACACGCTGATCGTCACGTCGGCCACCTATCGCCAGTCCTCGGTTGCTCGCCCCGAACTTGCCAAGCGCGACCCTTACAACGCCTGGCTGTCGCACCAAAATCGGTTGCGCGTCGAAGGCGAAATCGTGCGCGACCTGGCATTGTCGGCCAGCGGTTTAATCAAACATCGAATCGGCGGACCGAGCGTTCGCCCACCACAACCCGCAGGCGTTGCCGCGCTCGGTTACGCCGGAAGTGTCCGCTGGCAGACAAGCAAAGGCGACGATCGTTACCGACGCGGCTTATACACGTTTTTCCAACGCACCGTGCCCTATCCAATGTCGATGACGTTCGACGCACCCGATTCGAATTTGACTTGCACGAAGCGCGCCCGATCTAACACGCCGCTCCAAGCATTGACACTTTGGAACGATCCCGTGTTCTTCGAAGCGGCCCAGGCATTAGGCAAACGGATCGTTCGAGAAATCCCCGCAAGCCAAGACAATCAGGCCACCGTCAACGAACGAATTCGCCACGCGTTTCGCTTGTGTTTGTCGCGCGATCCGTTCGAAAAGGACCTGGAGATTGTCCGCAAGCTTTACGAAGCCCAGCATCGACTGGCTGCCGCCGACTTGACAGGCGCGGCGACAATCGTCGGTGACAAAGAGATGTCATCCGAAGCTGCTGCTGATCTGGCCGCGTGGATCATCGTCAGCCGCACGTTGATTAACTTGGACGAGTTCATTACGCGAGGGTAGTCATGCAACACGACGCAATTTCCACTCAACAAGCCCGCCGCCAGTTCTTATTTTCATCCGCATGCAGCGTTGGCGGTCTCGCGTTGGCGTCGTTGTTGAAAGACGACGGGCTGCTGGCGGACGACAACACGTCGACCAATCCGCTGGCCCCGAAGCCGCCGCATTACGCAGGCAAAGCGAAGAGTTGCATTTTCATTTTCCTGGCCGGTGGCCCCAGTCAGCTCGACCTTTACGACCCGAAGCCGAAACTTGTTGAACTGAACGGACAGCCGCTGCCCACGGAGCTGCTAGAAAACGTCCGCTTCGCCTTCATCAAGAAGGAAACGGCGACGCTCGCCGGCAGCTCTCGGAAGTTCATCAAGCATGGCGAGTGCGGCATGGAGCTGTCCGACTTTCTGCCGCACTTGGGCAGTTGTGCCGACGACATCGCGCTGATTCGCACGTTGCACACCAACCAGTTCAACCATCATCCGGCCCAATTGACGATGAACACGGGCGTCGGTTTTTTTGGTCGGCCGACAATCGGCTCGTGGCTGAACTATGGCCTCGGCAGCGAGTCGAGCGAGCTGCCGGGCTACGTCGTGCTGACGGCGGGCCGCGGCACGAGCGGCGGTGCGTCGCTGTGGTCCAGCGGTTTTTTGCCATCAACATACGCCGGCGTTTTGTTCCGCAACCAGGGCGAACCGGTGCTGAACTTGAGCAACCCGCCAGGCATTTCCAGCAAAATGCACAAAGTCGGATTGGACGCCATTCGCGAGTTGAACGAGCAACAACTCAGCCAAACCGGCGACAGCGAAATTTCCAGCCGCATCGCTTCGTACGAGTTGGCCTTCCGCATGCAATCGAAGGCTCCGGAGTTGATCGACATTTCCAGCGAGTCACAAGCTACTTTGGACGCGTACGGCGTCAATCGACCAGAGCCAAAGAACAAAGGCGACGGCCGCGGCGGCGCGGGCGGCGCGTATGCGGCGTTCGGACGAAACTGCTTGCTGGCCCGCCGCCTGGTCGAACGCGGAGTGCGATTCATCAACTTGTATCACGCCTCGTGGGACCATCACAGCAATCTCGAAGTCGGGCTGGGCCACAACTGTGGCGTCGTGGCCCAGCCGGTCGCGGCGCTGATCAAAGATCTCA
>CAYFJO010000347.1:0-11546 GCA_964343305.1 uncultured Pirellulaceae bacterium
ACGAGATTTCCGGATCGCGGACGATACCTTCGCGGGCGTCGAATATCTGCGTGAGCCTACCATCGGGCCTGGCCGGGGAAAGGACGAAGATTCCGCCTCCGGGGCGGAAGGGACCGTCACTGACTTCGGTGTAGATGTGTGTCGGTTTGAACATGTGCCGTTTCACCAACAACAGTCGCTCGACGTTCACACCGCTTTCGACAAGGCGGATCGACCCGTCGAGTGACTGCAGTTTCTCCTTGCTCTGCCATGGCGACAGCTCTTTCGCTCGGGCCACCGCGGCCAACTGCTCTCGCCAAGCCCCTGTGTCAACGCCTCGACCGTCCAACGCGTCCAGTCTGCCGCGCACGGCTCCGATTCTCCGTTCGACCTCCTTCCGGCCTTCCATTACCAACCGCTTGATCTTGTCTTCGTCGACCGGCGGGAACACGTCGGCGTATTGTTCGGCGAAGCGGATCTCGTCGACCTCGTGATACGGTTCGTTGCCGACGAATCGAGCCAGGGCGAGCCGATCAAAAGAAAAATCCCCTTCCAGCCGGGCATCGACCGTGCTGGCTGACTCTCGGCTGAGCGACTCCGGATTGCGAAACACCTGCACGACATCTCGGTCACCTGGCCCGAAGATGAACTTCACGACAATCAGGTTCGTTTCCGTGTTCTGCTCACCCAGGGATTGGAATTGTCCCGGCTCGTGGTCGTCCCGCCCGTTGTTGGCGACCGAGGCTACACCGTAATACGGGCCGCGAGGACGATTGCTGCGGTCGTCGTGCCCGATCTCCAAAACCCTCGTCCGGTCATCCGGACCGGTGTTGAACTCGAAGCTGTAAAACCGCAGGCGTGCCGCGCCGCTGGAGGACGCCGTGGGAACCTGCGACACCCGTTGCAGGAATCCGACGTACAGGATCGTTCCGTCCTTGCCAATTCGTCCGTCTGCGGCCAAGCCGGCCCGATCAAACACACCCCCGCGTTGCACGTCGAGCCGCCGACTGGCTCGACTGTTGTGATCCAGGGCGACACAACTGCCGTAGTACGGGATTCCGTGCCAGGTTTTCTGATTCGCCCGCAGTTCAGCCGTCCCACGGACCTGCCACGGTTCGCCCCATCCTGAGCCACCGTCTTTGCCGGCGAGCGCATCCGGTGTCGAGTACTCGAACGTCTCTTCGGCCAGCGTATCTGCCGTCGCACGGCTCGGCGACAACAGGGCCGTTACCACCACAATCCACAACACCACGAAATCGTACGCCGTGCGAAACATCAGGGCATGCCTTTCGATTGAGCGAGCCAGTGTGACCGCGCTGGCCACAGTCTTGCGAGACTGATGGTTGTTCCAAATGGGCCGTAGCAATAACAAAACGGGCCTTGGCCCAGCGGTCGCTGCAAGCATACATTCTAGCGGCAACCCGGAGCGCGAGCTAATCCTCTTTCTGCCTGGTAGTGGGTCAGTTTGACTGTAGACGGGCATCTCCGAGGCCCGCCAAACCCGGATTGGTAGCCGCATCCGCGTTGTGGTTTTGAAGTATTGAATTCCCAACAATTTGCGATATTTGATTGTCCGTTCGTGAATCGTCCGAGCCGGCGATTTCCGCAGACCGGCAGGGGTAAGAATCGCGCAGAAAAACGGGCGACCACAATTTGCGGTCGCCCGTTGATTTTGGGAAAAAGTTGCGGAGGGGTTTAACCCTTGCCCGGCAACTTCACTTGCTGACCATCTTTGCGGCTGCCAAATCGCTGCCAAACCGTGTAGTCAACATTGTGATAGAAGAAGTGAACCGAGCCATCGCCCAGCAACATGTTACAACCGTTGCCGGAGTGGACGGATTTGAATCCAATGGCATGGATATTGTCTACACGAGTACAAGCATGGTCTAACAGCGTTCCTGTCGGATCAATACTGGCGTGAGGGGCAATTGCGTTGCCTCCACGTGGTTCTGTCGGAGAATTACACGGCGAAGCCGTGCCAGCACCAGTCGCAATTCCGTGTATCCCCATCCAGCCCCGGTCCCACGCCCAGGTGTGACGGTTGGGAACGATTTCGCCCGCGAAAAACGTGTTTGCCAGACCATCGGTGATCTCCCCGAATGTTGAGCCGTAGTAACAGGAGCCAAATGGACCAGAGATATGGTCATTTCGTCCCGAGTGTTCTGCCCAGTTTGAATGTCCTGGGTTGGTATCGCCCGGCACATCAAAGAAGTCGCCATCTTGTACGATCAGCGGTCCATACTCCGCCGAAGTACGGCAGCCACTTCCGTGAATATTCCTTTGCGCACCCATGTTGGTGGCGTAACAACCAAGTGCATGCCGATTGTTTTCACCTGGATCGTTCCATTCCCACTTGGGGCTATCCGCTGATGGGCACCAAAACCCGGGAATGTGCACGTCGGTGAAATACTGCTCCTTGGGCAATTGTTGCGTGCCATTGTGATTGACATCGTTAAAACGGTTTCGGATTCCGTAGCGTTCGCGGAAGTTGTTTCGGTCGTCCTTCACCGCATCGAACAGTGCCTGTTGTTCCATAAACGGCAGCAACTTGAAAAACACTGAACCCCGACTGCCATTCTCGCCCTCTTGTTGCCCATTTCTTTTGCGCTGACTCTCGCCCCAGTTATGGCGACCGAACGAATTAAACGGCAAGGCTTTGTAGGTGTCGTTGTAGTTATGCATGGCGATACCAATCTGCTTGAGATTGTTAACGCATTGCGAACGACGAGCTGCCTCACGGGCGGCCTGAACAGCGGGCAACAACAAGGCAATCAAAATACCGATAATGGCAATGACCACCAACAATTCAACGAGAGTGAAACCTCTTCTCAATTCTGGTCGACTCATACAATGTTCCTTAAAAAAGAGAGAGTTGAAAAATGGATGAATTAGAAAAAACCAATATAGCTAGAGCGAGAAAGGCTACAAATAGTGTCGGTTACCTAAAAAAAACTATTAAAACTCGAAATCCCTGACATCGCCGAACGGTCGTGTATTTGCAAACTGCCCTTTGATGGATTGGAAATCCGTCCTCCAACATATTGTCTCTGGATGATGGTTTTTAAGTACTGAATTCCCAACGATTTGCGATATTTGATTGTCCGTTCGTGAATCGTCCGAGCCGGTGATTTCCGCAGACCGGCAGGGGTAAGAATCTCGCAAAAAAACGGACGACCACGATTTGTGGTCGCCCGTTGATTTTGGAAAAAGTCGCGGAGGGGTTTAACCCTTGCCCGGCAATTTCACTTGCTGGCCATCTTTGCGGCTGCCAAATCGCTGCCAAACCGTGTAGTCAACATTGTGATAGAAGAAGTGAACCGAGCCATCGCCCAGCAACATGTTACAGCCGTTGCCAGAGTGGACGGATTTGAAGCCCCACGAATAAATGTTGTTACCCGGGCTCGTGCAAACATGATCCAGCAGTGTCCCGGTCGGATCGATGCTGGCGTGCGGTGCAACGGCGTTGCCACCCCGCGCTTCCGTGGGAGCATTGCAGGGCGATGCAGTACCGGCAAACCCGCCCATGTGGTGATCAACCACCCATCCCCAATCCCAACTCGTGCCAGTCCGGTTGGGAAGAATTTCGCCAGCTAGGAACGTGTTCGCAAGGCCATCAGTAATTTCACCAAAGGTAGACCCGTAATAGCACGCTCCAAACGGACCGGAGATATGATCGCCTCGTCCAGTGTGATGTCCCCAGTTGGAGTGACCAGGATTCGTATCGCCCGGCACATCAAAGAAGTCGCCGCGCTGAACAATCAGCGGACCAACTTCACTCGGATCGTCCGAGCTGCAACCGCCGCCGGCATCATGGAGAGCTTGGGCACCATGATTCGGCACATAGCTGCTCAGTGCATGCCGGTTGTTTTCGCCTGGATCGTTCCATTCCCACTTGGGGCCGTCCGATGAAGGGCACCAGTAACCGGGAATATGAGCGTCCGTGAAGTACTGCTCTTTGGGCAACTCTTGGGAGCCATTGTGGTTGACGTCGTTATAACGATTCCGGATGCCGAGATTCTCGCGGAAGTTGTTGCGATCGTCTTTTATGGCGTCAAACAGCGCCTGCTGTTCCATAAAGGGAAGAAGTTTCACCAGCACGGAACCGCGGTGGCCATTTTCATTGCGTTCTTGGCCGGCATTCACAATTCGATCAGCCTCACCACCCCAATGCGCCCACGACGAATACGGTAATCTCTTGTACGTGTCATTGTAGTTATGCATGGCGATTCCAATCTGTTTCAGATTGTTAACGCATTGCGAACGACGAGCTGCTTCACGGGCGGCCTGAACAGCGGGCAACAACAAGGCAATCAAAATACCGATAATGGCAATGACCACCAACAATTCAACGAGAGTGAAACCTCTTCTCAATTCTGGTCGACTCATACAATGTTCCTTAAAAAAGAGAGAGTTGAAAAACGGATGAATTAGAAAAACCGAATATAGCTAGAGCGCGAGAAAGGCCACAATAGAGTCGGCTACCTAAAAAGTAACTATTAAACCTCGAAATTCCTGACATCGCCGAACCGTTGTGTAGCAAACAGCCCTTTGACATCGCCTAGACAAAGAACAGCCACGGTGTGCCGAACAAATCTCCTTCGGTACTTCGTCGGTGGGCTATTTTTTGTCCTTTTGATTTGCCGCGTGGCCGCGCAGCAACTGGACGATCTTCGGACGCTCTTGTTCGATGCGGTTGAGATCTAGTTTCTGACCAGTACCGTTGCCAATGGTCGTGTAGAAGTCTGCCAATCCTTTGCTCCACGCTGGCGAAACGACGTCAACCGACGTTTCTCCGCGGTGGTTTTTGGTTTGCACCGAGGCCCCTTTTTCGAGCAGCAGTTTAACAATATCCGCTCGACACAAAAATGCGGCAACGTGCAGCGGCGTGTTGCCATCGGTGTTGGTGCCGTCGACTTTAGCACCGCGCTCGATGAGATACTTGGCGATATCGAACTGGCCATGCAGTGCCGCAGTGCTCAGTGGGGTCGAACCGCCATCGGGTTTCCTTTCGTTGATTCGACGTGCCTGTTGTCGAAGGATCTCTTTCGTTCCGTCCAAGTCGCCGCGCGCGATCACTCTGGCGAGCCCCTCTCGGAAGTCGACGTGGGCTTCGTCGATCGAGCGCTTCAACTCCGCGGCAGCTTCGGCATCGTTGGTGAAGTGGAAAATGAAATCGTTGCTGAACAATCCATCGGGATTTTGCAACTGCACGAGGTGCATACCGACCGGCGGTAACTTGTCGAGTTTGACTACGACTCGCTCGTTGTCTTCAAGCATCACGCTGCCGGGGACTCGACGACCGTCCACGATCACGCGAGCGTCCTGGTGAAGGTGCCGGCCGCTGATCGACATGCTGTGGTTGTCGTTGTGCAGGATCGGAAACCGCTGACGGCCACGTTGCCGCTCGATTGGACCGAGGGTCCAGATCGCTGGTTGCGGATGTTCGATATCTGCCCGTGCACCGTGACGACCAGTCAATGTTGCGACAAGTTTGCCGCTCGACGTGAGTTCAAGGAGCTTTGATCGGGGAAAGGTAGCCGAACTCGCCAAGAGTTCGGGGGGATCTTTGGATAACTCTGAAGTCTTGGCGACTTCAGCTACGAGATAATCGCTATCCGTGAATTGCAATCGAATCGGCGACGATTTCGTTCCGTTGATCAACACGCCTTCGCCTTCGAGCACGATCGCACCTTCGTTGGCGGATTGTTCCAATGCATTTAACAAATCCGCCGTCAAATCGTCTTGGGCAGCCGTCTTGTTGAGTGTCACTTGCCGGGCAAATGATCCCGAGTAGCCGGTGCTGCCTTCCAGGACCATGTCCCACACGGGATCAAAGCGGCGGCGGCCTGCCCACGAGAATTGCCAGATGCTTCGTTCGGATTGGCCACGTTCGGCGACGCGTGCATAGAAGCCGAAGTCGATGATGTTCAAACGGCCTTGCGGCAGGATCAGGAAGCGATCGTAAGCGCCGCGCCAAGTTGGCGCATCCATTCCGGTTCCAGGTGTGTTGGTGCTCACTAGGAAAGGCATTCGATGACAGTTGCCGCAGACATTTGGCCTGGACTTGGTCGGGTCGAGATCGCCGTCGATGTGAAAAAGCTTGAAGCCTTGTTCGGCCTGGTCCGAAACGACGTTGTCATACGCGCGTCTCTGTGCCGGTGGATAGGGAACGCTGAGCAAGAACGTCGCCATGTCGTCGCGCTGGGCTGCCGTCAATGCGCCGGCTTTGCCTTCGTCGTTGACCGTCTCGTCGCCAACCATCGCCATTGTCGATGCGAGGCTGCCATCAATCAGATGTCGCGTGGTGCTGGTCGGATCATCCCTGCTGCTGTTGGGCTTGTCGGACCCATGAATATTGGCGCTGTTGTTGCCGCCGTACGGGTCGCCCGGAATGCCGTCCCAGTGATACGGTGCCGTGTCGAGTAGGCCGCGAATCGGCATCGTCGAGCGGGGCATGATCTGGTTGCCGCCGGTTACGATCGGCGTCTTCAAGACCCAGAGCAATTGGTCCGTGTGACCGTCGGGATGGCAGCTCGCGCAGGAAAAAGTGCCCGTGGTCGATGCGGACGCCGTGTTGAACGCAATTCGGCCGCGTTTGACAGCGGGATGCGTGGGGTCTTTCAAAGGGATCGTGTCGACAACCTTGGGCCTGGATGTGTCGATCAAATCAACTAGAGAAACCGAGTTTTCCACGGCATTGAAAACCCATGCCCGCGACGGCTTGCCGTTGGCGGACTCGAGGGCGATACCGCGCGGTACGGCACCAACATCGACGCGGCCCAGAACGCTGCCGTTTCTTGCGTCGACCGTAAACAGCTTGTCCGATCCCGCAGCGGAGACAATCAGTGTCGAGTCGTCATCGCTGATTTGAATCGCAAATGGCGTGGCTAGTGCCTCGCCCTTCTCCGGTTGCTTGGGCGGCAGTGGTTCGAGGTCAAAGTAGGTTGGGACACCGTCACGACCATTCCGCGGGTTCCCGACAGAGTTCCAACCTACGCCAACGCTCGTGATTTGATTCAAGAAGGCACGATTTCCCAGTTCTTTCAAACCATGTTTCTTCGTCCCAGAACGTCCGTTGGCATCGTTGCGTGCGTCGGTTTGAGCGATGTAGACGCGGCCTTTTGAGTCGATCGTCAGTCCGTACAACAACGTGCCGAGCGTATCGATGGTGTTAACGAGCTTGTCGCTCTTGGTGTCGAAAACGTACAAGTCGCGATCGAGCACCTTGGGATGTTTGACGATGTCTACGACGTGGCCCAGCGACAGGACATTGTTGACTCGGATCGAATGTTCCCAAGCGTTGAACGTCACCAGATCGCCATCGATCTTGTTGCCGCCGGAAAGCTGCGTCTTGTTGTTGGACTCGAACGGAATAACGTAAAGGCGATCGCCGCGAACCGCGATCGCGCGCGGATCTTGAGCCGTGATCGTGAGTCGTTTGGTGACTTCGCGCGTGGCCACGTTGATGACGGCGACTTGATTTTCGGAAGACAAGGCAACGTAAGCTTTGTCATTGCTGGCGAAAGCAATTCCTACGGGCTCGTCAAAGCGAGTCGATTTCGTTTTCGCATCGTACTGCTGAATCGTCGCGATGACCTGAAAATGAGTTGGACTTGTCGGATCGGCATCAATCACACTGACCGAATCCGAAACGTGATTCGAAACCCAAATCTCCTTTCCATCGGGCCGAACAGCAACACTCACCGGATCGATGCCAACGCTGACGCGAGCCACGATCTTGCGAGTCTTCGCGTCAATCACATCGACCGTGTCGGACGGCGTGTTCACGACCAAGACACGGCCATCACTGACGGCAATCGGCGATGCGTGCGGACTCACGAACGTCGGGTGTCCGGCTTCACGCAGTTGAGCCCGAACGACGCTTTGGCCCAGCAATGCTGTGAGAGTCAACGCGATTGAAAATCGTGTCATTTGTTCTATCCTCATCCAATGTGTTCCGGCGTGTCCTACAGTTTGACATCCGAAATAACTTTGTGAAACTCCATGTCCGGCACGTCGTTCACGTTTGATGGAACGACTGCATTCGCATGGCAGCGCGGGCGGTGCCGACTTCCGAAGTTTTCTTAGACTTCGGAAGTTAGTTTTCTCGCAATTCACGACTGCCATAGAAAATGGCCACACACCGTGATGATCGTCGTTTGATTTCCTGCTCTCGTCACTTTAAGCTGGGGCGCTGTGAGTGCATTGACCCGCGAAATCTTGTAAGGACTGTAGGATGCGAATTCGAGTTGGTTGTTTCCTTTTATTGCTTATTGCGATCCCCGCGACTCGCGCCGCTGAGTTTGCTGGCAAGCAGACTGAATGGCAAGGGTTTGACCGTTACGATTTTATGGTCGATGGCCGACGTTGCTGGGTTGTGACGCCGAAGTCCGCTGCCGAAGGCCGGCCGTGGGTTTGGCGAGCCCGGTTCTTCGGACACGAACCGCAAGCGGACATCGCGCTTTTGCGCGAAGGTTTTCATCTGGCGTATTGCGACGTCGCGGGGATGTTCGGCAGTCCGCGTGCCGTCGAACATTGGAACGCGTTCTACCAAGTCATGACGAAAGAGCACGGCCTGGCGAAGCGCCCCGCGCTGGAAGGGATGAGCCGAGGTGGCTTGATCATTTTTAACTGGGCAGCGGCCAATCCGGATCAAGTCGCTTGCCTATACGCCGATGCGCCAGTGTGCGATTTCAAAAGCTGGCCCGGCGGCAAGGGAAATGGTCAAGGCGGTGGCGGAGCGTGGAAGCAGTGTTTGAATGCGTACGGTCTCTCGGAAGCCGACGCGTTAACTTACCAACACAATCCGATCGACAACCTCAAACCACTCGCCGATGCGGGTGTACCGTTGCTGCACGTTGTGGGCGATGCCGACGTCGTCGTGCCGGTTGAGGAAAATACCGCCATCATCGAAGCCCGTTACACAAAGCTGGGAGGTTCGATCCAGGTAATTCACAAACCGGATGTCGGCCATCATCCACACTCTTTGAAAGACCCCGCGCCGATTGTCGCGTTTGTCTTGAAGCACACTCGGCCCAACGTACGACTTCGCGGCAACTTGAACAACTCACGAATTCGTTTTGAATTGCGGAAGAAGGGGCACATCGCCTTTATCGGCGGCTCGATCACCGAAATGAATGGCTACCGGCCGATGGTTTGCGATGATTTAGAACAGCGATTTCCTGAAACGGAGTTTACGTTTGTCAACGCTGGCATTTCATCCACATGTTCGACGACAGGCGCGTTTCGGTTGTCCGACGATGTGCTGAGCAAGGGCCCGATCGACGTGCTCTTTGTCGAGTTCGCCGTCAACGACGACCAAGATGCGGGGCACACGCGACCGGAGTGTATTCGCGGCATGGAAGGAATTGTGCATCAAGCGCGGCGGCACAATCCAGACATCGATATTGTGATGACACACTTCGTCAATCCCGGCATGTTGGCGCAACTGCAAGCCGGTAAGACGCCGTTGTCGATGCGTGCGCACAGCGACGTGGCGAGGCATTACAACGTGTCGACGATTCATTTGGCCAAAGAAGTTGCCGAGCAAATCAGCGATGGCAAAATCACCTGGCAACAATTCGGTGGCACGCATCCCAAGCCGTTTGGCAACCGAATTTGTGCCGACATGATCGACGAATTGCTCGACAAGGCGTGGCGCGAAGAGGTGTTAAAAAACGCCAAGCCCGTCGCGCATGCCATGCCCGTGCAGCCTCTGGACGCGTTGCATTACGGCAACGGGCGTTTTGTTGATCTTTCGCAGGCGAAGCTGGAATCCGGTTGGGAGATCAAGACGCCGGATTGGAAAGCGATACCGGGCAGCAAACGATCTCGCTTTACGAGCATTGCGATGCTGTGCGCCGATCGGCCTGGAGCGGAATTCACCTTGAAGTTCACCGGAACGGCCGTAGGTGTATACGTGGTCGCTGGGCCTGATGCTGGTATCTTGGAAGTGCGAGTGGACGACGGCGAGTTTCAGCCGGTCAACCTGTATCATCGGTTTAGCAAGGGGCTGCATTATCCACGCACGGTCATGTGCGCAGCGAATCTGCCAACCGGCGAGCACGTGCTGGCCGCGCGCATCGCCAAAGACAGCACTGGTGGCGGTCGCGCCGTTCGGATCATGAAGTTTGTGGCAAATTGATCAACGACTCGTACTCGCATGGCCAGATTAGACCATCGAGTTGCTAAAACGTTGTCGCGACCAAGGTAAGCCCTTTTTCTTGCAACTGGTTTTGTGCGACCGTACTATCCGAATGTTGCTCGGGCTCAATCCTTCGAACCGTATCCCCACGCGAAGATTAGGCTCCCCCCAGTTGCATTGCATCGTTCAAACTTCGGAAGTTGCCGTCTTACGATTGCCAGCCGCGGTGTTGGAAAAGGCTGGCAGCGGTGGTGGACCAGAAGAATGCGAGGGTCACCAGCAGCAAAAGTGGCAGGCCGAGTAGTTGTCCGCCGGTGTCCATTGCCGTGCGAAGCAAATTGACCGCGTGGTTTTCGAACGTGACGAGTTGGATGACACGGAAGATCGGGAATTGGGCGGACAAGAAAAACAGAATCCCGCCACCAAGCATGTAGCAAAACATCAACATGCTGGCTTGGGCTTGTGTCTTGGTGAGCGACGCGATGATCGTTCCAACCGAAAGCCACGCCGTGCCGACGCAAGTCAAAACGAGCCAGACTTTCGAGTCAATCGCGGCTGTCGGTTTGACAATGCCGAGGATGATTGCCGAGACAGACAGACCAAGTATCAAATGGAAGATGAATCGGGCGGCGAGCAATTCGAAAACGCTGGCTGGCGAAAGGGCCAAGGCCGACAATGTGCCGCGCTCGCGATCTTCGGCGCTGAATGACACAAACAAATGGCAGCAGGTGAAAAACTGAACGGCGAGCAACAGCATCGTCGCGATCAGTTCGATGTTCAATTGATCCGCCGCGGTAGTGCGGATCATCGATGCCATGTTGGACTGCTGTGTGTTGGCGTGCGGCGCGAAGTACACTTCGTAGCGGACCGATTGCGAACTGAATTGTTTCCAAGTGGCCCAGAACCAAGCGGCCGATGGTGTGATCGACTCGTATTCGCCGATTGGGAAGTGATAAATCACTGGTGCCTTGAAGCGGCCTTGGCTGAGCGCGTTGTAAGGCGGCAGTTCGATGGCACACTCATTGCCGGCGATTGCTAACTCTCCGTCGTCGCCCAGCAGGTCTTCTTTCGCCACGACTTGAATTGACGGATTCGATGGCTCGTTGTTGCTCAGATATTCGATCCACGGCGATTCGGTCCACTCCTTGGAATAGACGATCCAACACGTTTGCCCGCCCTGGTCTGCTGCCGGATCCGTCCAGCTCAACGAGACCAACAGTGCGATCACCGTCAGCAAGCCGAGCAACATCACCGCGCCAGGATTCTTGCGCAATCGCAGGAACTCTTTGCCAAGCAAGATTCGAAGCATGCCGGGTCGGATCATGTGTAAGCCTGCCCTGTGATTTTGAGGAACACGTCGTCGAAATGAAAATCCTCGCTGCGCAGTCGCACGTTGTCGGCGTTGCGAACGATCGCGGCGAGC
>CAYFJO010000348.1:0-11480 GCA_964343305.1 uncultured Pirellulaceae bacterium
CTTGTGCGACAATCTTGAAGGTCATGATGAAAAACACGAGCAGCAGAAAGACGATGTCGATCATCGAACTCATCTGCAAGTGGTTTGCTTGTGGCGGGGACTCTTTGCTGCGAAATTTCATGACGCGGTCTCCGTGTGAATCGAGGAAAGGTAGGATCGCATTCGCATCACGGTGCCACAGTTATTCCGCACAACAGAATCCGCGCATAAAAACACCGGCACCAACGTGCCGGCACAAGTTCAAATGATTGCCTACGACCGCTTTAGCATCGGCCAAACAATTAGTGGCGTACGCTTCCAGCTTGCGGGTCGTTTTGTTCGCAAGCTGGAAGCGTACGCCACTTGAAATGTGACAATCATTATTGGGCCGGTCCTTAGCTTGGTTTAGTCGGTGGTTTGAATTTGATCTTCTCGATCAACTTGATGATTTCTTTCGACTTCTTGTCGTGGAAGCCGGACACCGCTGTTACGGCTTTGACGGTTTCCTCGTATCGAAGATCGTAATCCACTTCAAACTCGACTTCAAATTGATCCTGCATCGTGCTGGGACCGCTGTCCGAGTTCGCCCCGACAAGATCGATGATCTTTCCCTGCAATTGATTATAGCTGGTGCCAAAACTTTCGTCGGCGAGCCGGATGTTCTGGATTCGTCCGCTCGCGTTGGCAGTCAACGTGACTTTCAACGGGGGAACAAGGTTGTCGTCGGGCAACCCTTCGCTGGGCGCGGCCAGCGGCATCTTGATGTTAAAGTCGCCTTCCTGCACCACGACCTTGAACGTCATGATAAAAAAGACCAACAGTTGAAACACGATGTCAATCATCGGCGTCATCTGCAGTTCAATCTTCTCGCCTTCACTGGTATTACGAACTTTCATGGCATTCGAACTCGCTCGGTTGTTGCCGCTAGAATACGGGTTTTTCTTTCACGCGGAGAGAGAACTTCTCCAACTTGTTTTCCTGGCATTTTTGAATCAACTCCTGGACTTTCCCTGTCTTCGCTCGCATATCACCGCGAATGATGACGTTCACTTCGCCAGGTTCCAGTCCGCGACGAATCGCATCATTGGCCTCGCGTTCCAGAAAGGGCCCCATGCCTTCGATTTCGATCGGCCGGCCGGCGTAAATCACGCGGCCGTCGTCCATCATGTGCAAGGTCACGGGAAACTCTGGCGGCGTTTGCGGTGGCTTGGCCAAGACACTATCCGGCAGCTTAATCGTCTGATTCTGCTCAGCCTCGTTCAGATTGATCAGCACCATGAAAAACGCGATCAACTGAAATGTCATGTCGATCATCGGAGTGAGATCGGCTTCCAAGATGCCCGATTTGTCTTTCTTGATCCGCATAGGTTTACTCGATTACTTCTTTCCACCAACGGTTTCAAATCGGCTCATCAGACCTTCGCTTAAAATGCCGACTTCCAACACCAATCGGGCGATGCGGTTTTTTAGAATGTTGTAAAACGCGATGGCAGGAATAGCGATGGCCAAACCAATAAGCGTCGTGAAGAGTGCCGTGGAAATACCTTCCGCCAGTTTTGCAGGCTGTGGCGTGCCGCCGCCGATGGCGATCGTCGAAAAGGAATCGACCATACCATGCACCGTGCCGAACAGGCCAACCATGGGGCTCAGAGTACCGATCAACGCCATGTAACTGAGGCGGTGTTCGAGTTTCATATTCTCTTCTTCGCCGACTTCTTGCATCGCTTCGATGGCCTGGGCGTAACCGGCAGACAACTTTGCCAAACCCGCCGACAACACCTGGCCAAGAAACGATTCATCGGCTTTCGCCATTTCGTACGCTTCCTGATATCGCTTTTCGTTTAGGTGCGCTTCAAACCCTTCGACCAAGTGCAAGGGACAAACGTTGTCTCGACGAGCGGTCAGCAGATTCATCACAAACAACGCCACCATCGTGAACGAGAGCAACAAGAAGACAACCATGTAAAACGGGCCTAACGCTTCCCAAACCCATTTGAGCAGGCTCTTCTTCTTCGCGGGCGCGTCACCAGCCGGCGCGGCGGGCGCGGCTCCGTCTCCACTGGCATCTGCGTCCGCCGGAGCGTCATCTTGTGCAACCGCGGCGCTGGGCATCAACAACGCTCCGGCTGAGAAGATCGTGAACGAGAGGAACAAAACCAACATCATGCCAAACACGTTGTTGGCAGATCTTTTGAGGATGGGTCGCCGCATTTTTGACTCCAAATAGGTGAGATAGATTTATCGTTTCTAGAGCAATTGAGTTTTGTTCATCGCCACGGCGTGGAAAAACGTCTTTCGTACCAAGGCGGTTGGGCTAGTGGTGGAATAGAATTTTGTCGAAAAGATTTGATTGGGGTGGAAAAATCTATTTTAAACCGAGAACTACAAATCGGTAAAGAACCTTGTCGATTGAAGTTGGTAATCATTTTGTCTGAACCTTCGCCGCGGCGACTTCTATTCGGCTCGCTTTGCCCAAACACTACCGCCGTACCGGGACCGCAAGACCTCGCGAGCCTTGAGTGACCGGTCGGAACGGCCGTCTTGGTCCCACAACTTGACCAGGTGATACAGAGCTTCGGCGTGGGTGTTGGAGTCGCCGTAAAACAGAATATCGGTGTGCAGGTAGGCCAGCAGAGCGTCTTTGCTTTTGCCCTCCTTTTCGTAACAGGCACCCATCGCGTTGTAGGCGCGGCCAAACAACGCCATGTTCTTGGGGTCTTCCTTGCGGATGATTTCCTCGATGAGGGTGATGCCGTCAGCCGCCGTCCCCTGTGCCGCGACGCAAGTGGCTTTGCCAATCTTGGCAAACGCTTGCTGTTCCTCGCCATTGGCGAACGAACCTAAATTGGCCTTGATGACGGTGTCAAACGTGGTCGAGGCGGCCGCATAGTTTTCTTGGCCGATTTGACATTCGCCCTTTCGGACCATCGCACGGACTTTCGAATTCCCTGGCGCGCCGGTGACCAACACTTGATACTGCTTTTCGCCCCCAGCAAAATCGCCAGTCCCATAATACAGATCTGCTAACGATTCTACGGCTTCGAAATAGTGATAGTTTTGTTTGCTTGTCGGATCGTCAACAAATCTCTTGACGAAATCGATTGCCACTGCCGGGCCCTTCGGGAACTCGCCGCGCAACGCCAACTGGGCGGCACATTTTCCCAGAAAGAATTGGTGGTCCTTTTTCATGAATTCAATGGTGAGATTGGCGGCATTGACTTTGGTCAGCTCGGCCAGCGCGTCGTTATATCGCCCGGCAATCACAAGATCCCTGGCGCGATCCAGTTCACTGGGTTCGTCGGCGAAAGTGACCTTGCGTATGGCGGTGATAAGAAACTCCTGTTCCGCGCCGCCGCTCTCCAGGTACACCGCCGTGGCGGTCATCCGGCTGACCGTACCGTTTGCAGCCACGCCCTTCACCGGCCAGATTTTGTCCGTCACCTGGGCCATGGCGGAAGAGGCAGCGATCAAAAAGACGAAGGCTGTTGCGAGGAGAGTGTTTTTCAGTAAACGTTGCGAGGTCATGGATTGCTCCTTCGTTGTTCAGTTGCACCCCAAATCCGGGGACTGCGTTGTTGATTTCGTTTTTGTATTCTGTTTGGCAATTTGCCGTGAGACGATACCGCACGTTACCGAAGTGCCGCGTCGACCTCCTTCATCAAGGCCTCGTACTTCGGTTTCCAATTGGGGCCGCCCAAGTCCTTATACACGATTTCAAAGGCCTTAATTGCGTCGCTGACTTTCTTGTAGTCCTTCTTCTTATCCTTCGAATTCTTCTTTGCGTAATGGAATCTGCAATAGAGATATGCATATCGTGATTCGTGAAATATATCGCGAAACTGGTCGTATCGAACAGTGATCTGAGACAGCTTTCCCCATCCCCAAATCAACCGCTTGTTTTGACTGTCCTTGGTGTCGCCGCCCATGATCGCGTTGTAGTACTTCTTCGAATCCTTTTTTCCCCAGGCTTGATACGCTCGAGCGGCTGCAAGTTGCACGGTGAGATTACTCGATTTTGCTTTTAGCAAGGTCTCGAACGTGTCGATGGCTTCCTTGTAATCACCCAGTCCCGCCTGGGTCGACGCTTTGCGCATCCGCACCTGCGTTTCCACCTCGGGCGACAGCCACTTGGGAGTCTTTTTGCCTTTGTCCAGGATCGTGTCGAATCCCTTCACGGCTTCCTGGAAGAATTTTTTGGCGTCGGTGCTGCTTCCGCTGGCCGCAAAGCTTTCGCCCAATTTGGAGAACGAATCCGCGGCCCAGGTCTGGACGCTTAATTCGTCCGACTGGCCGCGGATGTTTTTGAGGAAGATGGAAAACCGGGACGCCAAGGATTTCTTCATTTTCGAGTCGGTGGCTCGATCGATCTGTCCCTTCATGTCCGAAGCCAGTTTGATATACGTCGCGACCAACTGTTTCTGATCGGTCATCGACTTGTTCAAGCCTTCGGTCATTTCCTGGGCTTTGGCGTCGCTGTTGGAGGCGGACGAAGAAATATAAGCACGCAGCGCCGTCTTGTAAGTCTCGATGGCGAAGCCTTTTTTCTGAGTGGCGGGATGATTTTGCTTGACGAACGGAAGCGCGCCTGTCGCGCCGTCTTCCAGCATCGCGATGGCCTCGTCAACTTCGCCGGTATCCACGTAAATCTGTGCCAGCGACAGCGTGGCCGTGAGCAACGTTTCACTGACCGGCGCGGATTTCAACCGGTTGATTCCGTCTGAAAGGATTTTCTTCGCATCTTCCTTGATCTTGTCCAGACGCTTTTCTTCTGTCACGTCAGCCCCGGCATCGGACGGTGGGTTTTCGCGAAGCGCTTTCGAGTCGCTGAGGTACGAACTCCACAGCGCCTGCCCCGTTTTCAGCTCTGCTTCACCTCGATTTGGTGAGGCTTCTGGAATCAGGTTCAAGTACTTGATGGCCTCGTCCAGCTTTTTGTCCTGGACCATGAAAGCAATCAACGTGTTCGCCGCGGCCACCGCTTCCGGTTTCTCCGGCCACTGTTGAATCGAGTAATCGCCGATGCCGACGATACGTCGTTTGGCAAATCCTTGGTCTTCCGTTTTGCTGGTCTTGTAAATCTGGACGTAAGCCGCCAGCGCAATCTGGGCCAGTTGGCTGCTGGCTGCCGAGCCGGGATAGCGTCGCGCGACAAACTCGCCAACCAAGGCCGCATCGTAATAGTTGCCCAGCGTGAAATGCCAGAAGGCAATGAAGTAGCGTGCAATGTTGATATCTTCATCAGTCGTTTCATCGTTGGCCAATTCTAACGCCAGTTTGAAAAAGCCCAGCGATTTGCCCGGTGCGTCTTTGACCAGTTTTTGTGCGGCGGCGAGATTGGCCTGCAACTCCGCCTTCTTCGTTTGGTCCGTCTCCGCGGCCACCTGCTGCGTGAGTTTTTGGACTGTCAATCGACCGGTTTGCCATTCGTCCAACGCTTCCTTGCCCTTTTGGCGCGCTTCCGCAAAGGTCTTGGGAATTTCCTCTTCCTCAGGCGGCAAATCCAACCCGCCCAATCGCGCGACCAATTCCTGGGCTTCGCGCTTGTAATCACTGGGGTACTTGGAGACGAACGACGCATGCTTGCGGGCATTCGTCAGGGCGGTTCGTTTTTCCGTCGTATCACTCACATCATTGCCCATCACCTCGTAACACTTGGCCAAGGCAAGACGCAAATACAGCCATTCCGCCGTCCGAACTTCCGTTTGCCGAACGTTCTCGATCATCGGCAGCATCTTTTGAATACCGTCGTTGTACAGCGGCTGGCCTTCCTTCGGCAGCCAACAATCGATCGCCAGGACCATGGTTTTCATTTTCAATGTACGAAAGGCATCTGGCGAATCTGGCTGCTCAAAAATGTCGTTGAACAAACTCAAGGCTTCCTTGTAGTCCTTCAGCTTGGTTTGGCAGCGGCCTTGATACATGCGGGCATAGAGTCCGGCGATGCGGGTGCGATAATCTTCGTACACTTTGCCAAACAGCTCCGCGGCCTCGGTCAGATTCGTCTTCCGTTCCGGGGCATCGTCGGCGTAAGTATCGGCCGTTTCTTCTTTGATCGCGGGGATCAATAACCGGGCCTGCAGATAGTCCGTTCGATATTGGTCACGAATCTTGATCAGCCGGCGCTGACTGGGATTGTTCATATCCAAATTCTTGGGAATCGTTTCCAGCTTCACTTCTAGTTGAGACCGCGAAGTCTCGAAGACCTGCCCCGCCTCGGTAAACCACTGGCGTGCCTCCTTCATCAAACTGTCGCGCAAGGCAGGCACCGTGTTTTTTTGACTCGCTTTCTGGATGTTCATCCGAGCGCGTTCGACCAGCAGATTGGCCAATTGAGCTTGGGCCGACGAAACCAAGTGATACCCCGGATCGACACCGGCCACGAACTGCTCCAGCGCGGTCTTGGCCTCGTCCAGCACCTTTTGACGCTCGACCATGTTGCGTTCGGCGCGGGAGGCCTCAATCAACGTCACGCCACGCTCGAACTCGATGTTGCGCTTGAAGTCCGGGCTGACCAGCGTGCTGGTCTTCATCTTGTCGAGATACTCCAGCGCGTTCTCGTAGTAACCGCGTTCTCGCAGTCCCGCAAGGAATTCTTCCGCTGGCTCGATGGCCGAGGCTTGCTGACCGGCGACGCAAATGAAAAGCAAAGCGATGCAGCCCAACCTGAAGGCCCGTTGAATGTCGATCGTCTTCATGAAGATATCCTTATGAATGGTCCGGCTGCTGTCCCGCTGATGGGAAAACAATGCCGGTTCCAAAAGAGCGGTTGAGTTTTCGATTCCTAACAAACTGGCGTTGGAGAAAATCCGGCGAATAGATTGGGTTTCACCCCCATACACCAGACTATAATCTCCCACCATAAATCGCAACTGTCTCCGATTGTTGGTAGTGTCCTGATTTTGAGTTGTAGACGTCCGAAGTTTCGGAAAACTTCGGACGTCTGGTTGGGCCAGAAGTCGCACAAGACTGCTGAAGCCGGCCGTTGTGGCTTCGTCGTGCTACGCTTGTGAGCCGTGATCAATCCCCCCCACCTTGTAGTCTCACACGCTCGATGTTTTTCAACTTCAAAACAAAGTTGCGAAAACTTGGTTGTGCCGCCAACGTCGAGTTTACGGTTTCGGTAACGTCTAACACCGGTTGCAAACTGCGCGTGCGAGCGGACGCGGCAAAAGGTGACTGTCGCAAAACCTCGGCGGCTTCGGCGGCGACCGCTGCTGCCTGAAGTGGGACCGGGAAATCATAAAACGAAGTCGCGAATTCCGACCGACTGATCCGTCGGCGAATTCTTCTTGCCTCTCCCGTTTCCGGCTCCCGCCATTCGACTTCCGCCCAGCCCACCAAGTCTGCGGACCCGGGTCGAAGCCAAACCTCGAAAAGCGCGCCTGCCGATTCTCTTTGGTGCAGTTCGCTCTCAATCGCAACAGGTGCCAACCCAGCGAGCGTCTTCGCTTCGTGTCCAAACAGACGGTAGGCCGTGACCACTTGCGGACGAAGTGTCACTTTCAAACGCACGTCGGTCGCCGCCAAGGCCGCCGTGCCGGTCAACGTTTCGACCAACGTCCATCGCAATCGTTCTGGATCTTTGATGGAATGAAATCTCCCGTCTGCCGCGTCCGCAAGATTCGTCAAGACTTGATCGTTTCCCAATTCGTCATCCAGTTCAATCACCGAGAATTTGAGGCCATAACCAGCGGCTTGTTCGACAAGTTCTTCCGCCAGCAGTGCGGATTCGTTGCGCAACTCCGAGTGCCCGTCGGTGATCAATACGAGTTTTTGCGCCCGTGGTTTGTCATCCCAAGGTTGGCCCAGGGCCACCGTAATCGCAGCCGGCAAACCCGTGCTCAGGTTCGTGCCACCATGCGCTTTCAACTTGTCCAACGCGCGGGTCAGTTCCAACGATTGGTCACGGCGAACCGCTTCGACATGATGTACGATTTGTTCATTGAACGCGATCAATGAAATCCGGTCGTCGGTGCCAAGATGAGGAATCAATTGCTTGATCGCGCGACGAGCCATCGTCAGCCGGTCGTCCCACCGCATGCTGGCCGAAATGTCCAGTGCGATCGTCAAATGAACCGGCTTTGCCCTGGGGCGGGTCTTTGCGCCGGCTGTCACACCCACGTGAATCAAACCGGCCGGTTGTCGTGCCAGCGCCCGTGGCCAACCCAGTTCACTCGCCAAGGGTGCACTCAATTGCCTGCCAAACTTCGAAGGTCCCCCAGAAACTTGTAGGGCGACGCGATTGGCCGGGGCGGGCGAAAGATAATCGCCAACCGCAGCGAGAAAATCCTCGACGCAAATATCCCTGGCATTCGGCAGGCGACCTTTGTCGATTTCTCGTAGCGTCAAATCGAAACTTGTCGTCTCGGTGGACAGCGGCACCTCGACGGATTGCAGCAATTCATGTTCGGCTGGAATAACAGGAGGATGGACGTCATGCCGCAACAAGAAGAGATCGTTGAACTGCCGAATTCGCGGCGGCTTGATGCCACGAGCAGGCAGTTGCGGTGTCCGGTCTAAATAGGGAATCTCTTCGTCGATAACTAACGGGGCACCGAGCAGCCGAAACTTGATCAACAAAAAGTCATCTTCGAAACGCGTGCCTTCCTTCATGTCGGCAAACAATTCACTGACCGGCCCGCTGGACGGCGCGAGGTACTCCGCCAATGACGGCAGCAGATCGAGTTGCTCGTCTTTCGCAACGTTGGGTTCATGGCGCACCACAAAGTCGAAGTCGGCCAGTTCGTCCACAAACTGAGATTCGACTTCCAGCGGTCCGTCATATGGCAAAGTGACATCAACCATCTCAACCACTTCGAGCGGACGTACAAACGAACTGATCGTCAGCAGCGACGCCAAGTACGCGCTGCCGATCAACAAAAACAGTGAGGCGGCCACAGCAACACGGGGCCAGCGCCGTCGCCGGCGCGACGCCGGAACAACGCGCAATCGCGTGAGCAACCCTGTGGGCACGCTCACGTCTCGAATTGCCTCGTCCAGCATCTCATCGTCAACCGCCGCGTGCAGACGATCCATCATGCCCGACGGTATTGCGATGTCCACCAGCGATGCATCAATCTCCGCATCATCCCACGCTGCCACCCCGCGCAGCCGATCGAGCAACCCGTCCGGCACCGGAACGTTCTTTAGTTCGCGATCGAGTTGTGAATCGTGTGACATTTGTTGTTTGCTTCCTGTAGGACGGATTGCTAATCCGTCCGGACAGAATGGAATTCCGTCCTACATCTTCGCCGCCTCAACCAAATACTCGCGCAATCGCTGCCGAGCACGACTGACTCGCGAAAGCACGGTTCCCAGCGGCACGTCCAACATGTTGGCGACCTCCTGATGCGTCATCTCGGCCACGACCACCAACAACAGCGTCTCTTTCAACTGCACCGGCAGTTGGTCGAGTGCGTGTTGGACTTCGTCGCTGAATCCGTCACGAAACGGATCGTCACCTTCCACACCAGATTCAAACAAATGAAGGTCGTCGCCAACCGCCTTGGGCGGTGGGGCTTTCCGCCAACGATCGATCACGCGGCGTCGCAAAATCGACACCAACCACGCTCGGTCGCCACGGCCCGCCTCGTATCGCTGACGACTCTTCCAGGCCGAACGAAAAGTGTCCTGAAGCACGTCTTCCGCTTCGTGCGCATCACCAACCATGCGGTAAGCAATGCGGTACAAAGCCCGACCGTGTTCATCCACCAACTCGTTAAATCGCGCCTGTGTTAGCGCCAAGGCCATCCTCTCAACGCAATCCTCATTGCTGCGCTTACGACGGCCTGTTTGCCGCCGACCGTAGGTAAGTACCAGGCAGTACTTAGTTTTCGGGCCAAGTGGCAGCGATTATTCCCAAACCAATCCAGTTTGGTCGACGCGTCGCAAGTAGTTGGGCGTTATGACGATACGCACAAAGAAGAGTGAAGAAAACAACAAACGTCTAAACGTCACCATAACGTTTAACTCGTGCTGTGACAAACATTTTGGTGGCCGAAAAAGCACTGTCATAGTCGAACTCGCTGACGCGGCCGTTGCGGTCCGTCTGGCGGGTCCGGTTGTTAATTGATAGAAGTTGGCGATGACAACAAACCACTGGCAGAGCCAGTGGCACACATTCCATCGTCAGTGGCGCCCCGCCGAATTGTAGGACGGATTGCCAATCCGCCCGTTACTCGCAGTTCGGCTGACGGACGGATTGGCAATCCGTCCTACATTTCTCGAAGTTTGGCATCGTTACAGGAGTGGCCTCCCAGAACGCACCGCTCGGCAAAAAGCTGAGGCAAAAAGCTGAGGCAGAATGCAAGCTGACGAAGTTGGAACAAATCAACTGAACAATTCTTCGACGAGTTCGCCGCCTTTGACGAGTTGCGTTGGCTGCTCGGTCGAGGGGATGATGTACTCGTCCTGTGGGTCCATTCCCAGTGCATGGCAGAAACTGACAAACAGGTCCTGCACGCCCACCGGCCGATCGACAACCTTGACGCCGTCTTTGTCGGTGGCGCCGATCACCTGGCCCGGCTTCACGCCAGCACCGGATAACGCGGCGAGCCAGCCTTCCGAGTAGTGGTCGCGTCCGCCGTTCTTCTTAAACTTCGGCGTCCGCCCGAACTCGCCCATCCAGACCACCAGCGTATCGTCGAGCATGCCGCGGTCGGCCAGATCGGTCAGCAGCGTGGCGTATCCCGCGTCGGTTTCCCCCGCCAGAATCGGGTTCTCCGCAAAGCCGTTCTTGTGTGTGTCCCAACCTTGGTCGTTGAGTGTGCCCGAACTGAATACCTCAACAAACGTCACGCCCCGTTCGATTAATCGCCGCGCCAACAGACAACCCTGGCCAAACGGACTGGGGCCGTAGGCGTCGCGCAACTTCTCCGGTTCGCTCGACAGATCGAACACCTTCAGTCGAGGGCTGGTGACAAACCGGGCCGTGCGATCGTAGATTTCTTTCTTCTCCTTCACCGCAGCCTGGCCGCCGGCCGCAGCAAACTCTTCGTCGAATTGGCCAGCCAGTTTCAGCCGCCGAGCGAGCACCTCGTTGTTGACGGTGGGAGTCAGGTTGGGCGGTAACTTACCAGGTGTGGCGACCTTGAACGATTCGTACCCGGCGCCCAGGATGCCGGCGTTCACATCGCGCGTGGCGATTCGCGGCTTGCCAACCCGCACGAACGGCGGCAGGTCGGTCTGAGATTCGACCAGTTCGTGCATCACCACCGAGCCCCACGTTGGGTACTGAAACGCCGGGCTGGTCGGATAACCGGTCCGCACCAGGCGAATTGCCCGCATGTGGTCACGCTCACCAGAGTTCATGGAACGGATCAGGGCGACCTTGTCCAACACGGCAGCCGTCTTGGGCCAGTGTTCGCCGAATTGGACACCGGGGACCTTTGTGCTGATGGCCTTGGCCGGTCCCTGGTTCTTCGATCCGATTTTGGGGTTGAAGGTTTCGAACTGGCTCGGCCCGCCGTCCATCCAGAGCAGGATCATTGCTTTGCCGCGGC
>CAYFJO010000349.1:0-11472 GCA_964343305.1 uncultured Pirellulaceae bacterium
GATAATCGTTACGCTCATTTTCTCCAAGACCAACTTCAGATGGCTAAAATGTTACGAAATCGTTGATTTTTGCGTTGATTTCAATTAGCGCTTTTTCAAACGCCCAGAACGAAGCGTTCTCTTTAGATACCACGGGTGTGATCTCGGAGTACCGGGACGTCGCCAGGCTCTCCCTTCACGATCCTTTCCCAAACTGCCGTCGGGGTGTTTTTGGCCAGCATAACGGTCGTCATTCAGTGCTCTGGCTTTCATTTCTTCCATGGACGCAGCCTTCTTTGCACTCACCCATTCGCCGGATTCTCTGTCAAAAGGTGGTATTTCTTTCTCCAACTGTTCAAGGCTATTGTGCTCCGCCCCTTGATTCAGCGACTCAATCAAATCGGCCCAAGCATTGACGTTGCGTTTGATGTACTCGGGCTCGATGCCCTGAGGGATGTCACGTCTTGGAATCATCCGCTTATCAAACTTATCAAACTTAGAGTTGCCAGGAAATTCATTAGTCATGTGAATGAAGGCCTCGCAAGCAATTGAAAAATATGGTTGCTTTGGTCCTTTCTCACGCATCCATCGAACCCACTCATTGACATTCGCAAATCCGACGGAGAACGCATCGGCGTCGTACGCGTCGCCGATAAGGATTGCTGCCTCTTTTAAAGCGCGTTCTCTTTGATGGGAGTCTTCGAATGACCGGGAGGCAATCTTGCGAAGTTCGGCGATAATTTCCAACAAGATTTCGTGTTGTCTTTGTTTAGTTTCTGCCATTGGAATGTCACTCCGTTCCAGGATAAACATCAAGCTCAGCAACTAATGAAACGGCGTGAACTCAACGACACGACCACAGATTTGCCCAACCACATCGCGACATCACGCTCGATGATGCAATTGAACATGCTAGCGTCGTTGCCCCGTGGATCTCTTTTTTACTACGACTGGTAACGCGAGTCGGTTTGGACCAGTTATCGACTTCCCCATTAGCCCGTCACAAACTCTACCGACTAGCAACAAGATGTCCACATAGAGCGTTTTCCTTGCCGCGTAAGATGTAAATTTCAGGAGCCGGAATTGCTCGAAGTCCCGCCGATCAAAGATGTATGTCACGTTTTCGATTTCAACTGTTTCCCAGATGTGCAGCCTGACCTAAACGTCGTCCTTACGAATGCCCCGCTTCTGTGCTGACGTGACTTTTTACGCGACATCTCGACTATCTGGTGAGCGAATTCGTCGACAATACACCACTGCGCGGTCAAGCATGGTTCGAGACCACATGCCACCGGTGTGAACGGAGCCGGAAGAAATCACAACGCTCAAGCTTGATCAGGTCATAACCAAGTCGTTTGCCGGCGGGCTCGTGAAATCTTTCAGCGGGGCTGCGCAAATGTCCCCACGGCGACATTTGGGGGATTGCAGGGACACGCGCACCATCGATTACCACATCACCGGTCTTGCCAATTCACCCGCTCGGCTCTCCACGAATTTGGCTACACTGGCAAAGTCAACAACTCGCGACGCTATCGGTGAAGGCCGAATGACGTTGTTAGCATCACAACAAACGCTTTGAATCGGTCTGAACCAATTGCTTGAATCGAAGGAGTAATTCGGTACATTGAAGGTTGGGTGTATGGTCGATTAATGCCGCAAGCGGGGGATTAGCGCGGCTCAACCTTGATGTTGAATCAATATTGTTGTGAAGGGGCACGCACTCATTTATCATTCATGCGTTGTTCAACGCACAAACCTTGATTGTTGATTTTCTTAAGTCGAAGGAAAAGGAAAACAATGTTTGGCTCGGAAGTATTGGGGTTGGTTGTCGGTATGGCTTTTCTGTACCTGTTGCTCACACTTGTTTGTTCAGTTTTGAGTGAGCTTGTGTCACATTGGCGTGGCAGCCGGGCGAAGACGCTGCGCGATGGTTTAAAGCAATTCCTGCATGATGCCACAGGTGATTTCACCAAAAACCTGTACGAACACAAGTTGATCACCCCGCTGAATTTCGGCCGTCTACCTCCCTACATTCCGACGGGCCATTTTGTTGATGCATTCCTCGACACTTGCCAAAAGCATTCACCTGCGGGTGATATAAAAGAGATCGTTGATCTACTAGTTGGAAATCCACCCGACTACAAGTCGGGTGACGTCCGCAAGCGGGTTGAAGATTGGTTTGACGACTGTACAGCGGCGTTACGTTTGCGTTATCGGCGCAGTGTCATGACGTTGATCACCGTACTCGCTTCGTTCATCACAATCCTTGCCAACGCCGACACAATCATGATTTACAATTCTCTTTGGACCGACGCCACAGTCCGTGCCGGCGTCGTCAGCGCAATCCACGAAAAAACATCCAATGGAGACACACCCAAAGAAATTGGCGAAACGATTGACGTCGTAAAACAAAAGGTAGAAGAACTAAAAATCCTGGGCTGGACACTGGACGAAAACAAAAGACGTTCCATGCCCAGGACGCTTGCCGACGTATTTTTCAAATTGATCGGCCTAGGCCTAACAATCTTAGCCGTTGCCGGCGGCGCACCGTTTTGGTTCGACCTCTTCCGCAACCTTATCAATCCCAACGTTGGGCGGCTTGATGAACGTTCCCTAGCGGACGAATTAGAGCTACGGATTCGCGAAAGAAAAGACTAGGATTTGCCCAACGCTTTGCATTTCAGGTTGTGAACAAGCGATGGCCAGGTGACACGCGTTCGATTCTAAACCCGAACATTCCGAACTCACATTCGTCCACGCATTGTACATTCGATTGTCCATCGTATGACCAATCCACGAAGTGGAACTCGACGGCGACCGATATTCCGGATCTTTGTCAGTTCGACATTTGGTGACCTTAAGCTAGAACGAGACGCTCTACAGCAGGGCGTATTTCCAGAACTGGAGCAACGGTGCCTGAAACAAGGATTTGAATTTCAGGCGATTGACCTACGTTGGGGCGTCTCCACCGAAGCTGGGTTGGATCATCGGACGATGCAGATCTGTCTTGAGGAATTGCGCCGGTCGCAAGAAGTTTCTCCGGAACCGAATTTCCTTATCCTGCTCGGCAACCGTTGCGGCTGGCGTCCATTGCCAGAAGAAATCTCGCTCGATGAATTCAATGATCTCGTCAAGGCGGCAAAAACTGGAGGAGAAAGTGAAGGGCCGATTACCGAAATACATGGAAAAACGGCTGAGCAAATCCTGAGAGACTGGTATCGCTGTGACAACAACGTTCTACTGCCGCATCCGTCCACCGACAAGCCAGACCGAGAGCCGCTAAATCATGTTCTGTAGCCGAGAACACAGGACCTTGAAGACGGGCGCGACTACACGCTCACGGATGAACGGTATCCAAAGGACACACAGGATTGGATCGATGTCCAGGCCGTTCTGTGGAACATAATCAACAGTGCATTTCCGGCGGACTCAGATTTCGAAAGCCGCTTTCAAAACCTCAACTGGGAGCAGCACCTGGCCGAAGTCGCCGACGAAGACCAACCTAGGCGAGCTGTGCCGAAGATCGTCCGTTTTCAAGGATCCGCCACGGAACAAGAGATTTGGTGTGGGGCGCTAAGCGTTCCCAAAGCCAGCGAGCATGTGTTGGCCGTTTGCCGAAATATCGCCAACGCTAACGAATTCAAAACCGCCGACGTCAGGGATTTCTTTAACGTGACCGAGGCGGGAACTATCGACGAAAACACGATACGAGCGCAAACCGCCTTGAAGAAAGCAATCGAGAAACGACTTGGCAAATCATCAATCATCGATTTTCCAGCGTCTGGGTGCGAAGGGTCCGGCACGGTGGAACGATCGCGACGAAAGGTACGAGATCGTGCATTGCAATCAGCAGGCAATCCTGCTGACGGCCACGCTGGACGACGATCTCTGTCCGGACCAGTCGACCGCCCAGTTGAGCGATGGCTCGCATGCCGTCATGACCTTCCCGCCGTACGGTCAAGAGCCGGACCCACTGCCAAACACCGCGAAGAACTACTTCGATCTGGCTGGCAAAAGTGGCGACATCTGCCTTTTGGTGTGGGACGAGTCGCTGGCCGATTGGGCGATTGTTCAGATCAGACACCATAAGCGAGAGTTTCTTACTGACACCCAATATCAAAGCGACATCCCACCCGTCGAGCCGATCGTCACCAAGTTCAACGTTCAGGTCGGGTTCTGTCCTTGCTGTGGGCGGCGGGTTCAGGGCCAACATCCGGAACCAACCTCGCAGGCTCTGGGAAATGCGGCTCATACGCTCGGCCCGCGGGCGATCGCCACGGCTGCCGATTGCAAGTATCACTTGGGCTTGCCGTTTCGGCGTATCAGCAAACTGTTTGGCAATTGCTTCAATTTGCAGGTTTGTCCCGGCGGGCTGAGCCGGGCCACGTCGCGTTTGGCTCGGGCCGGAGCAGGCGTGTTCGAGGCCTTGAAACTTCAGTTGCCTGGCCGGCCGGTGGTTCATGCCGACGAAACGAGTTGGTGGATCGGCGGCGAGAAAGCCTGGCTGCACACGTTTGCCACCGACGACCTCGTGATTTTTTCAGTGGGCGGCCGCGGTCACGACGTGGCGTTGGACGTGCTGGGAGCGGACTTCCGGGGCCGGGTTTGCTGTGACGGCTACGCGGGTGACGACGTGTTCGACACGGCCCGCTGCAACGCCCATCCGCTGCGTCGCCTGCGCGACCTGCTGGAAACGAACCTGAGCGACCGCGAACGCCGTGCCTTGGAAGAGATCCAGCAGTTGCTGCAAGGCGGCTTATTGTTACGGGACCGCCGCGAGGAGTTGACGCCGCTCGGTTTTCGCCGGTTGGTAACGGGCTTGAAAGGTCAGGTGCACGATTGGATTGAATCGCACGCGGTGGATGAAGCGGATTCGGTGGGCCGGCTCGCTCGTCACTTGGGTCGTTATGAGCAAGAGTTCCTGCTCTACCTGGACGACCCTTTGATCCCGGCGACGAACAACTACGCGGAAGGGACGCTTCGATTTGCGGTGCTGCTTCGCAAGGTGGGTTGTTGCAACCGGAGCGTCCGGGGCGTGCGGACGTTTGAGATCTTGAGCAGTCTGTTGGCAACGTTTCAGCGTCGTGGAAGGATTTCATCTCGTGGGCGATGGAGTTACTGCAAGGGAGTTCGCCAAAATACGTGCCGCCGGACTTGCTCCCGCCCGGCTTTCCGATGACCTTACAACTCTCATAACAGATCCAGCAAATGCTGATCTGATTCTACACGCTGACCCCGTAATCGCGTGCTGGCAATGCCTTCACGTTCGCGGTGGAATGCCTCGTCTTTTAAGTTGCGTATGATATCGACTCGCAGCCGAGTTGAGAATGGTTCGTGAGCAAATTCGTTTTCTTGAGGTGTGGGTTTTTGGGCCGCAGTTGTCCGGCGAACTTTCGGCTTTGCCGTCTTTGTTTCGCTTGTCGGCTGCTCAGTTTGCTTTTCGATTGGAACGAACTTTTCCTCTTTTACCGAACCGTCCTTTGGCTGGGCGGCGGGTTCCTTGAGAAACGCCATTTCCGCCGGTGAGAGCGAATCCTTGATGGACCTATGCGTTGACAACTTTCTTCTCCTGAGTTTGGTTGTGATTGAAAAGGATTGAGAATGGGATGCCAAACCGAAATGCCAGCCAATTGAGATTGGCATCGCGTGATACCGGGGAACATCTATGGTCATCGAGGATAAAGCGTTAGAATTCCGATGTGGTTGATGCAATTTGTCATCCAAGTCGTCCAGATGTGAAAAAACAGACGGCGAGCAGTCTGGATTAAGAGGAGAGAGTGTTGAGCGAAAAGGACCCGAAATTCTTCGAAGAAAGTCCAATCGCAACCGGGGCAATCATTATCATCGTGTGTCTCATTGGAGCGGTGGGATTATTTGGAGAGTTTTTTCCTGGAGACGCAGAATCCACTGATGCCGGTCCCACCGAAAAAGTACCAGATAAAGCAATAAAGCCTGATGATTTGCTACCCCCTTGGGTTGCACTAAAGCTCGTACTTGGAACTCTACCGTTCATTGTTAAGTCCTTTCTTGCGAAGTTCCTCACGTTCAAGCTGCTCGGCGGTTCGCAGAAGAATCCTCAACTTGCGGGCCTCAGCAATTAACGCGGCGATGCGATTGCGGACGGAGTTGGCCAAAGGAATGCAAGCAAGCGTCCGACTCGAATCGTTCTTAGACATGAAAAAACCTCTTGTTCGTGAATGAAACAACAGGCAGTGTAAATCGGCAGAATTCGATTAGTCTTCGATGCCAGTTAAACGCCGATTCGATTTTGCAGAGTTTTTCAATCCTACTTTTTTCCGCGTGGCTTTCGTTTGAGCACGACATCATTGTCCTTGCGATCAAACAACCAACCGATTGGATCGATCTTATCCCGGAGCCGACCCTTTAATCCATTAAACAATTGTGACGCGTGGCTGCGATTTCTGGCTTGCCCGTGGATGCCCGACTCGACGAGAAAATCTGGATAGTCCATTAGTCCGTTGTTTTGCACCAAAAGTTGCAGCACGTTTCGTTCTTCTTCTCCAACCAATTTCTTTCGTAACTCTTCGATTTGCTTAGACTGATTTCGCTTTCTTGGGCGTTGCCGTTTGGCACATCTGCCACTGAAACAATCGCATACGACGTCCGGACCACCCACCCAATGAATCGTTTGTCCGGGCTCAAGCATACGCAAGTTTCGAAAACGATCTTTAATCAGCGGCAATGATTCGACATGTGGTGTCCGTTTGGCGTTTGGACAAATGCTCGGTTCATCTTGCTCGACAAGAATCACGTCATGTTTGGAGATTCCAAATAGGATGGGTCTTCCGTGTTCATCCCGCTCGCCGTAATCGATTGCGTCTATTTCCCAATTTTCATTTCCTGTTTCGCCGCGTCGGGGATTAGCTGCACGTTTCGCGGATTCAGCAAACCGATCGACAATCGTCCGAGAATTGCGATCAGCTTCATATGCCAACTGCCCCGGCACAATTTGTTTTGCAAGCGCTTCGTCGGCACCATCCAAATTGATAACACGTCGTTGCCCGTCGCCCCCAGACCTTTGGTCGCCCATCAAACACTTTCCTTTCAACGAGCCGATTCGCGCGGGCCGTGGTAGGAAAGTGAAAACCACCGCACCCACTCGAATCGTTCGCCGGGGATCAGCCGGCTACCCGTGTTTGATCATTCTTGTTTGCTTTCGACCCTCAATGGGAATTCGACTTACCAGCAGACTCGATCGCTTTCCTTGTTGCGATGGCGTCGAGGAAGGCCACTGCCTGAGCAAGTCGTTCGTCAGCGGTTGCAGGAGTTGGTTGTTCGTCATCAGGATTGCTCGGCGTCAAGTTGAATGAGAAATCCATTTCATTCCGCGCAAAGATCATTCTGAGTATCTTCGCAGATTCGGTGAATAGTCGCGTTGTATCAGCCATCGACAATTTAGCCAGCGCGTCCTTGTCGTCGAAGTTCTCACCAAACTTGGCGTAGAAGCTGCCCATTGCCATCTCGAACGTTTTTTGGGCCTGATTGACCAGCGTTGCCGCAACATCACGCCGCCTTGAATCAAGCGTCTCTTGCCACTGTCGATCGTTGTGAGCGTCCCACTCCGCAGCTCGTTCGACCCATCGCCACCAGCTCGACCAGTTGAGTTGCCCAATTGCGAACGGTAGCTCTCAGATTTGCCCGATTTTCGTACTACTTTCGTTAGCGATCTGTTCACACCCAACTCCCGATAAACGCAGAACGCAGCAAACGCCTTCGCCGACTCTCCATCGAGCATTTCCCACGGCTTTGCATTGGTCACTTGATCATGAGCAATCATGCCTTCATTTCACCAAATTCGTTCAAATTGTTAGTGAAGTTATGGAGCGATTTTGTTCCCCTTACCGGGCAGCTTTACTTGTTGACCGTCTTTACGGCTGCCAAAGCGTTGCCAGACCGTGTAGTCAACATTGTGAAAGAAGAAGTGCACGGAACCGTCACCGAGCAGCATATTACAGCCATTACCGGAGTGCACCGACCTGAACGCAGAACCCATGAGTCTGTCCCATCTGGTACAATTATGACCCAACAACGTTCCTGTCGCATCGATGCTGGCATGTGGGGCAACAGCGTTGCCGCCACGCGCTTGGACGGGAGCGTTGCACGGTGCGGCTGTAGCGGCAACACCGCAACCCCGGAAAACAACGCCCACGGATGGCAAGGCCGTCCCACGGATCTGACAGAAAAACCGGATGGACAGGGTTTCGAGTCAATACCACGTTTTCAACTGGCCAGTCCAGGACACCAGTCTGGGTGGTTTCGTCACCGAAATTCCCGCCAGCCTGGACGTTTTCTTCGACAGTGTATTCGTCATATTGGCTGGTGGTGATTTGTACGACATGATAATGCGCTGCTGTGAGCCGTCTGTTGGAGAGAGTGTCTTCGTGGCGGGCATCATCCCATTCCGCCGACTTGGAATTACATCCGCGAACCGCCAGAAGGAAAGAACATCCTCATGAAAGTCACACTACGACGCAAGTTCGTCGCCGGCTTGCTTGCGGCCCTTGTGCCGCTGTTTGGCAGTTCTTCGATCGCAGACGAGGTTTCGCGCCCGCCGAACATCGTCTTGATCATGGCCGACAATCTCGGCTACGGCGACCTTGGCTGTTACGGACAGAAGCGCATCGGGACGCCCAACTTGGACCGCATGGCCAGCGAAGGCATGCGTTTCACGCAGTTCTATTCCGGCGCGGTCATTTGTGCGCCGGCGCGGTGCACGCTGATGACCGGTCTGCACACGGGACACTGTCGCATTCGCGGCAACCATCGCGATTCAGATATCCAGGCCCTCAAGCCGGAAGACGTGACCATCGCCGAAGTACTCAAACAGAGCGGTTATGCGACCGCGGTGATTGGCAAATGGGGATTGGGCGATGAAGGAAACGTGGGGATTCCCAACCTGCAAGGTTTCGACTACTTCTACGGCTACCTTAACCAGGTGCATGCCCACAACTACTTCCCCCATTTTCTCTGGCGCAATCAGCAACGGATCAAGTTAGCCAACCTGGTCAAGCATCCCAAGAAACTGTACCAAGCCCCCGAACTCGCCGGCGCGGCGACGGAGCGTGTCGATTACGCGCCCGACTTGTTCACCGCCGAGGCCCTTTCGTTCATCAAGAAGCAGCCGAAGGACCAACCGTTCTTGTTGTACCTTCCCTACAACTACCCGCATCCGAATTGCGAGTCTTGGCTCCTGAAGCGACACGGGGCCGAAGTGCCCGACTACGGCGCGTACGCAAAAGAGGACTGGCCCGACATTCAGAAGGGGCATGCCGCGATGATAACGCGAATGGACGGTGACATCGGCCGGATTCTCAAGGAGTTACAGCAACGAGGATTGGACGAAGATACGCTGGTGATGTTTACCTCCGACAACGGGCCTCATGCAGGCGACCGTCTTGACCCCGAGTTCAACGATTCCAACGGGCCCTTGCGTGGCGTTCTGCGCGACGTGTACGAAGGAGGCATTCGCGTCCCAATGATCGTGCGCTGGCCGGGACACATCGCTGGGGGCAAATCCAGCGATCACATCTCGTCGCTTGTCGACGTCCTCGAGACTTGTGCCGATGTTGCCGGCGCGAAGGCTGCAGCAGGCGACGGTATCAGCTTTCTGGCGACTCTGCTGGGCCAAGACGAACGGCAAGAGGAGCATGATCACCTGTATTGGGAGTTCTACGAGCGGGGGTCAGCCCAGGCGGTTCGTTGGGGCGATTGGAAGGCCGTTCGCAAACCGATGCTCACGGGCAAAATCGAACTGTATAATCTCCGGCGCGATCTTGCCGAGACAAACAACGTGGCGGAAAGCCATCCTGACATCGTAAAGAAGGTTCAAGCGATCATGAAGCGGCAGCACCGGCCGTCGGCCTTGTGGCGGCCACCGTCCGCAAGAAGAACTAAGTAGCATTCGAGGCATGAGTGCCCGTCCTACAAAAACACGAAGTTGATTTTGGCCAGGTCCTAAAGCCATTGAATCTTCCACCGACGCGGTGTCGGGCATTCAAACCGTTATCCACACATGTCAAGCCATTCGGCATATGGGTCTCCTGAACAAGAAGAATCCGAAGGCGACAGCAAGCAGTGTCCGATTGCACGCTTTGATTTGCGCCATTGTTGGCGCGTCCGTGTTTTTCCTGTTTTTCAAGTCGAGCTATCGAGAAGTGTGGCCAGTCCCGTTACCGGTTTGGCTATTGTTGTGTGCAGGTGTTGGCGCTCTTTGGAAATGGCAGGTACCTGATGGCTAACACGGCATGGTCTGCGGCACGAGACAGAGTTGAAGACCAGATCGCTGGCAATCCCAGCGCGGTTCAAGGCTGTCCAAGGCCGATGAGTTTATCGAGCGGATTATTGATGAAATGAAGATCCGCTTCTATCGACCAAAAACCATCAAAGCATATCGCAATGCGCTGCGATCCTTTCTCCGCTGGCTTGGGAATCAACCACATCGGGTCCAGCGCGAAGATGTGCGCGAGTACCTGTTCTATCTCGTTGATGCGCAAGCCGCGTCGGGAACCGTTGCAAATCACCTAGCGGCGATCCGAACGACCTTCAACAAGTTCTGTTTGCTAGTCGCTCCTCATGGCCTCGAACTTCTGACGTAGTGTAATTCGTAGTTTGTATTCAGCTTCAGTGAAATTCGGATCAATCGCAATCGCGTTGCGGTAGTGCGTTATCGCGTCATCTAACATCTGTTGGCTCGCAAAGGCGTTTCCTAAGCTGTAGTGCGCTGCCGTGAACTCAGGATTGATGGAAATCGCCTTTTGATATTGCGCGATTGCTTCTGCGAAGTTTCCTTGCTTGCCAAACGAAATTCCCACGTAGAAATACAAAGTGGCGTTTTTGGGTTCCTCAATAATCGCTTCCCGAAAATGCCTATTTGCCTCGACCAGCTTTCCTTGATCCACTAATTGCGTGCCGAGGTAGAAGCGAGCCGGTGTATATGTGGGGTCGACCTCGAGCGCCAATTCATATTGCTCGATTGCTTCCGAAAAGTTCCTTTGCATGTGATACGCATTTCCAAGGTTGACATAAGACGAGGCACAATTAGGGTCGATGGCAATGGCACTGCGATAATGCGACATCGCTTGATCCGACTTGCCTAGATAGTAATATGCACTCCCCAAATTATTGTGTGCCAACCAACACGAGGGGTTCTTGGCGATCGTATCTTGCCAAAGACGGATCTTGTTTTGATAGATCGCGCATCGAGTACTAGTTGTGAATGTGAGGGTCGATACAGCAAGAAACGTTGCCAGGATGACAAGGCGCTGAGCAATTAACCCAGTTCGTCCGACGAAGTGGCATCCTGTTCCAACGGCCAGGGCGATCACACCGATGATTGACAAGTGCTGGTAATGGTCTGCGACGAATGAATATCTGAAGAAATAAATGTTCAAGAAACCGAGTATGGGGCCGAGAGTTATAAGGTAGTTCCCCATTCTATGCGCAGCGTGAGGCGTTTGTGGATATCTCGGAATG
>CAYFJO010000350.1:0-11451 GCA_964343305.1 uncultured Pirellulaceae bacterium
CGACGACGGCTGACGAGGGACGGCTCTTTTTGGGCAGTGGTGCTGACCCAGTACTTGGGGGCATTCAACGACAACGTTTTTAAACAACTGGTCTTGCTGATTTGCGTTGACTATGTGGTACAGCACAATTTGGTCAACGATCCTTTTCAGGCCGTTGCCACGGCTTTGTTCGCCGTTCCCTTTTTGATGTTCTCGGGTTTGGCTGGATATCTATCCGATCGCAATTCGAAAAAACACATCGTCGTGCTCAGCAAAGTCGCCGAAATCGTGGTGATGACGGCGGGCATGTTCGCCTTCCTGTTGGGAACGTTTGGATCGGCACATTTGATCGCCCTGCTGATGATCGTCCTGTGTTTCATGGGGACACAGAGCGCGTTTTTCGGGCCTTCAAAATATGGCATTCTGCCGGAGATGCTCCATGAAGAAGACTTGCCGGTGGCCAACGCGGTGATTCAGATGACGACCTTTCTGGCAATCATCTTGGGAATCGCGCTGGCGGGTGTTCTCAAGCAATTCTTTGACGATCGACTCTGGGTGATTAGCGCGGTTTGCATCGTCATCGCGGTGATCGGCACCGTGACCTCGTTGATGATCCGCAGAACGCCGGTTGCCAACGCCGAACTGCAATTCAGCCTTTCCTGTCTGGCGATTGAAAAACACGCCTGGCGGCTGATCCGCAGCGACCGTCTCTTGTTTTGGGTTCTGATTATCTACGCGTTGTTCTGGTTTGCCGGCGGCGTCGTTTTGACCACGGTCAATTTCGTTGGCAAAAACCAACTTGGCATTGGCGACGGTCCCACGAGTTTACTTGCCGCGTCATTGGCCGTTGGAATCTCAATCGGGTGTCCGATCTCGGCAGCGTTTTCCAAGCGCCGCGTCAATTTTGTGCTGGTAACCATCGGAGCCGCAGGCTTGGCGATTGCTTTGTTTCTCGCGTCCGTTATCGCGGTGCTCGACGCAAGCCCTGTGACCGTCGCCTGGATCATGGGCGTCGACCTGTTGATTGCCGGACTCTTCGCCGGAATATTCGCCGTGCCATTACAGGTTTTCCTCCAGGCCCGGCCACCAACCGATTTAAAGGGCCGGATCATTGGGGCGATGAATTTCATCACGTGGATTGGGATCGTCTCCGCGTCAGGTTTCTACTGGATTTGTTCGACCGGTTTTCCCGCGATCGGATTGCCAACGAGTTGGACGTTTGCAACTCTAGCCATCATCATGGTGGCGATCGCGATTCTGTTTCGGCCAAAGATGTAGGGGACGTCGAATGAGCGATTTCGCGGGCCGAGATCCGTGGTCTTGGCATCCGATTTGCGTTTGCCCATCATGCACCTATCCGCAACCTACGAGCCCCAAATCCTCTTCGCAAAGAGAGCCAGATCATGGATGCACATCATCATCCAAGTCCCCAGTACTCTGTCACGGTTCGCTTGGAATACCCGCACGAACCAGGTTGGATGGCCAAAATCGCCGCCGCGATTGCCGAGCGAGGTGGCGCGATTGGCGCGGTCGATTTGGTGCACATTCATCGAGGCCGCAGCCTGCGCGACTTTTCGATCGAATGTGAATCGACGGCCAATGCGCACGACGTTGTGGAAGCATTGCGCGGGATCGACGGCGTGGATGTGAAGTCGGTTTCGGACGACACATTTTTGATGCACTTGGGCGGCAAGCTGGAAATCCGCTCGAAAGTGCCTTTGAAAACGCGGGCCCACCTATCGATGGCTTACACACCGGGCGTCGCACGCGTGTGCCGCGCGATCGCTGACGATGCAATCGGTTCCTTTAACCTGACAATCCGAAAAAACTGTATCGCAGTGGTTTCCGACGGCAGTGCGGTGTTGGGCTTGGGGAACATTGGCCCCGAAGCAGCCATGCCAGTGATGGAAGGCAAGGCCGTGTTGTTCAAGGAATTCGGCGGCGTGGACGCGTTTCCTTTGTGTGTGGCGTCGCAGGATGCGGACGAGATCGTTCAGTTTTGCAAGATGATCGCGCCAACGTTTGGCGGCATCAATCTTGAAGACATCTCGGCTCCCCGCTGCTTCCAGATCGAGCGGCAGCTCAAGGAAACGCTCGACATTCCCGTCTTTCACGACGATCAACATGGCACGGCGGTTGTTGTCCTGGCGGCATTGATCAACGCGCTGAAAATCGTCGACAAGAGTGCAGCAGACCTGAAGGCAGTCGTATCAGGCGCGGGAGCTGCCGGCATGGCTTGCACTCGGTCACTCGTCGACTTTGGCATCGAGAACACGATCGTTTGCGACCGGCGTGGAGCGATTCACCGCGATCGTGACGTTGGCGACAACGCGGCCAAAGCGTGGCTGGCGGAACACACCAACCCGATGTCGGAAACCGGCTCGCTTCGCGACGTCCTACGAGGGGCCGACTTGTTTCTCGGCGTCTCCGCCCCGCGGCTTCTTTCGCGCGAAGATGTTTTAACCATGGGCACCCGCCCGATCGTTTTTGCGATGGCCAACCCCGTTCCTGAGATCTTGCCGGACGACGTCCATGACATTGTCGGCGTGATCGGCACGGGACGCAGCGACTACCCCAATCAAATCAACAACGTGCTTGCATTTCCCGGCATCTTTCGCGGCGCATTGGATGCCCGCGCGAGCGACATTGACGAAGCGATGAAACTGGCAGCAGCCCACGCAATCGCAGGCGTCATCACCGAAGAAGCGCTGTCCCCCGACTATGTGGTGCCCAGCATCTTCGACCGCCGAGTGACCCAGGCCGTTGCCCGCGACGTAAGCCATGCCGCCAAAGAATCGGGCCTCTCTCGACGAATTCCGAAAGAAGCAAAGTCCGCAGCGATGGCCATTGATTAATGGGGGCGGCGACGAATTGGGACGGACTTTACGCTGGTTCGTGTTGTCTGGCGATGAGAATCGAACAGGGCGCATGGGCAAGCAAGTGTTCGGACGTACTTCCCACAAACAGCCGTTTCACGGGACCCAAACCGCGTGAGCCGACCACAACGAGATTGACCTTCTCTGCATCGATCGACTTGAGAATCTCTTGCGACGCGTGGCCTTGTTTGACGATCAGTGCCTGGTTTTGAAATGCCTCCGGCAGCTTGCCACAAAATCCCGCGATTTCATCGTGAATGTGTTCGCGCTGCTCGTCGATGTGTGTCAGCAGGTTGGTTGCTTCCGGGTTGGATTCCGCTTCCGCCTGCTTCAGGTGCTCTTCCAGCCACTCGGGCATGGCTCCGACCAAGCCGGAGTCGATCACCGTGATGACTCGGCCGACGGTGTTCGCTGGCCAAGTGAGTTGATTCATGGCTCGGTGGGTGTACTTGCTGGCGTCTGATCCGTCGCAGGCCAAGAGCACTCGAAGTCCATCAGATTCGTTTGACACGCCGCGGACGATCAACACGGGAATGGTTGCCGCGTGAGCTACCGCCCGGCCGACGCTGCCCAGCGGCAGCCGCTTGAACGGTCCCGATCCGCGCGCACCGACGACGATCATGTCCGCCCGGCATTCGTCGGCTTGGACAAGCAAACCTTGCTTCGGCGGGCGTGTGCCCACGACCGTGGTCGTCTTGACATTCAACCCGGTTGACAGTTGGACTCGTGCTTTATCGAAGACGGCATCGGTCAACGTCTTTTGCATGCGGGCGATCGTTTCGTCGTCGGGTTTGGGACCGGAGCGCAGATTGATTTGTGGCGGCGAGTAGTACAGAACAATTTCATCCTGCTCGGCAGATATCAAACGGCTGGTCAGTCGAACAGCTTCGATGCTGTTGTCAGAACCGTCGATACCAATCAGAACTTTCATTCGTCTGCTCCTCGTTCGTCGATTTCGATGTTTCCTATGCCGCCGCCAGTTTGTTGGAGTCCAGGCTTTAGCCTGTCATTGCAGCCGAAAGGCTGTACTCCAACGGACAATTCGAAGTGGGGGCGGCATAGCGCCGTTCCCTTGATTCACGGCATGACAAATTGATGCTGGTCCGGTCGAACTGTCAGGACGGGGCACGGCGCTTTGCGAACGACCTTCTCGGCAACACTGCCCAACATCATGTGAGCCAATCCGGTGCGTCCATGCGTGCCAATCACAATCAGGTCAATCTCTTGTTCCTTGGCATAGCGGATGATTTCGACAAACGGCGCACCGTCGGCTGTTGATCGCACGACGCACTGGTCCTTTTCCCATTCGGGGCTGAGCAGTTTGGCCAAATGTTTCTCGGCTGCTGCCCGTGATTCCTTGATGTACGTGCCAAGTGCAAGTCCCCCGCCAAACGCGGGTGTTGGAGTGATATGTGTTTCCAGTACATGGAACAGATGCAGTTCGGCCTTGAAACGATCCACTAGCTCGCAGGCGTACCGAGTTGCTTCGCTGGAATAGTCGCTAAAGTCCGTCGGAAGCAAGATGCGCTTGAGAGTGATCATGCCGGCTCCTTTTTTGTGTTTCGGGTTACCCGCGTTTCTTAATCCGAGCGAACATCCTGTAATGCCGCATGAAAACCGTCGCGATTCACGGTCGGTGGCGTCCATCGCTCGGGCTTTCCTACACCAGACCGTTTTCGCCGTTCGCCCTTTGACCAACCGGCCCGAATCCGTGAACAGGCGTCGCGAATCTCTTGTGGTGTTGGTTCATGCCTGAGTTCGTTTCGTTTTGGTCGTTGGTTCATGGTTACATTCCTCATTTCCAGTGACTTGTGCGCTACATTTCGTGCAATAGGCGTGCCAACATGACACCTCACTTCATCAGAACGTAAATGGCGAATCGATATAAACGACGATTGGTTTTCATCGTGCGGTCTGGTACACGCAATGTGCGGAATCGCACGTGGCTGAGTTGTTTACTTTGGTTGAGCTTCACAGAACGGACGCTTATGAATTGGTACAACCTTTGCTCAGTTCGGTTGGTGATACACGACCGCCGTTTCGACAAATTCGATCCGTGAGGGCAACCATGGCAACGGCCACAACCAACAAAGAACCGCAGACCGACGGCCAAAGCAAACGGAAAGTGGAAGAGTCCCTGATCGTATACACGTATTCGCCCGTGTTTTACTGGTGGCCCGTTTGGTTGGTGGGTTTTGCTTTTGCGCTGGCAACTTATTTCGACAGCCAACATTCGGTGTGGACAGCGGGTGACGCAGCCGCTGTCGAGGAAACGCGGATTGAATCAGACAGCGAAGCGAACGAGTCCTCGGAAAAACCAAACCAGACACAAGTGCGCATGTCGCATCACAAGGTCTACGGTTTCATCTTTGCCGTCGTGCTGTTGTTCGTCTATCTGCACAGCAACGTGTTGTGGCGAGGTTTTCGGGCTTACTTCTTTCTTGCCGCGGGTGTTGCCGTATTGTTGCTGATCGCATTGATCCACACGCTGTTTCCCGACTGGGGCCTGTGGGCGTGGGTCAAATACATCGTGTACCAGGCCCCCGACATCTACATCAGCATGGACGGCTATTTGTTCCTCTCGTCGCTGATCTTTGCGATCTGGTTGTTCGTGGTCTTCGTCTACAACCGCTGGACGTACATGAAGTTTGAAGCGGGACAAGTGCGGATTGTTGAAGAAATCGGCGAGGGCGAAAGCGTTTATGACACGACGAACATGACCTTCGAAAAGCAGAAAGAAGATTTGTTCCGCCACCATATTCTCGGCTTGGGTTTCTTAAGGCCGCTGGCTTACATTTTGCCTGGAAGTTTGGCGCGCGGTGTGGCGGCCATGACTGGGACAGGCGATTTGGTAGTACGTATCGGCGGTGAAAACGGACGGGTGATCGTGTGGCCGAACGTTCTAAACATCGACAACAAACTTGAGCGGATCACGACCTTTATCAAGTCTCGCCGCGTCGTGTCGCAGTGACGAAAGGGAGAATTGTCATGAACGTCAAGACGATCCTGGTTCCGTTTGATTTTTCATCGTGTAGCGAGTCTGCGTTGCACTTTGGCACCACACTGGCACGTGACAATCGAGCCTCGTTGCTGATTCTTCACGCGATGCAGCCGTTCGAAATCTATGACATCGATGCGAAGTACGGCGCGATTCCGCTCTATCCAGATGCGGACACGCTGACACGATTGTTGAAGACGATTAAACCATCCGACTCACGCGTTCCCTTTGACCACCACCTGGTAATCGGTGACGCCGCCATGAAGATCGCCGAATTTGCCAAACAGGAGTCGGTGGATTTGATCGTGATGGGAACGCATGGCCGAACGGGTCTGGCGAGGCTTTTAACCGGCAGTGTTGCGGAATCAGTGCTCCGCCGCGCGCCCTGTCCCGTCTTTACGGTCAAACTGCCGCCGAGAGAACCGGTTCGCGAAGAGAAGGCAATCCCAAAACCGGCGGTCGAAGGGATCGGTTGAAAGACAGGTGATGTTATGAGTTGGTTTCCCAAGACAAATGTTCTCGTGCCCGTCGATTTCTCCAATCGATCGATGGAAGCTGTCGATGTCGGATTGTCGCTGGTCAGCGATCCGACGCAATTGCACGTTATCAACGTCGGGCCAGACATTGTTTCGGGCGATCCGGGATTTGGCTGGAAACCGTTAGAAGCGGCAACGCGTCGAGGGCAGATTACCCAAGCGATAATGGATCGTCTCAACGAGCCAAGGCATCAGGGAATCCAGATCCACATCAAGTTCGGCGATCCGGGAAACGAAATTGCCAGCTTTGCCGAAGAGAACGACATGGAGCTAATCGTCATGCCATCCCACGGGAGGACAGGGTTGAAACGCCTGCTAATTGGCTCGGTCGCCGAACGCGTTCTTCGGCTGGCTCACTGTCCCGTCTTGGTACTTCGCAAATAGGTGAAGAGAGAATCAGCTTGCCGATCGGTCGCTTTCCGGCGGAGTTTCTGTGTGTCATTGCGGCTAGTGGTCGTCTCCGCCTTTGTTTCGCTGAATTTCTAAGGTGGCGATCAGTGCATCGTCCTGAAAACGCAGTGTTGCCGTCAGCTCGTCAAGACTGTGAATGAACTGAGCAAACGAGGACTTGCGATCCAGGTGCGGATTCTGTCGCGAGTGCTCACGGTTGCCGTGTACGCTGCAGACGACTTGGTTCAGTTCCTTGTCGAACGCGTAGTCGCCGTTGTCTGGACAGTAGTAGCGAACGCCGTATTTCGCCTCGGACAATTCCGGAATCTCGTCGATCGGTGCGTTGTAAAGTTTGTGGAAATTGTAAACCGAGATAATGTTTCGATGGCAGGCAACCCGCGACTTCTCCGCCCAAAACAACTGCACGTTGTCATACAGGCGATCGAGTGCGCGATGATTCAGTCGCAACAACATGTGCGCCGCCGGTGGCTCCGCGGAAGGTTCTTCGGTGCTTACGTCGATCACTTCGCGCAGCACTTCCGGCTTGGTCGCCAGGATCAACTGGTCACCGACGAGGGAAATATGCAGCCGCAACGACACGGCATAGAGTCGCAGATTGAGCACATAAATTGCGTGCTTCTTATAGTCGGGCAGCCGATACGCGTCGAGCTTCGTTGAAAGGCCGGCGAGATTGCCTTCTTTCAGGAAAATTCGTTCGGAGAATTGCTGAATCAACTGCTCACCCTTTTCACGATTCTCCACATCGACGGTCGCATAGACTGGCATGTTGGCCATCAGCAACAACGATCCGATCATTGCTTGAAACGACGTGGATGTCTCACCGACCAGAGGCAACTTCAGTGTCCGCAACTGCGTGGGATCGATTTCGAGAATTGTTTCGCCGTCGCAGAAATGCAGTGACACGCGATCGCCAATCCAATTCATGTCAGTCAGCGTCGGATCATCCTTGACAACTTCCGCCACGCCCGGAATCAGCTTCAAGTATTCCGCCGTATTCTCGCGGCCAGGCACCATCGCGTAAGAGAACACCGCCGAGGGCGCAATGCGAGCCGTGTCCAAGGGTTGAGCATTCTTGTCCACCATGTCGCGCAGGTCGTTGTAAAGGCTGCTGTTGGCGAACGGCAGGACGCATGTTTCAAGTTTGACACTCGGATCGACCGTAATCCGAATCGCAATTGGGTCAAATGTCTTTTGCCAAAACTGCTGGTATCGCTGCTTGTAACGGCCGTATTCTGTCGATTCTTGTTCGGAGACGTTGAGCACGGGGAGTTCGATGTTGGGCGTGAGATATTTGAGTCGATTGTGTAACGAGCAAGTGCATGTATCGCGATCGGCGTCGAACGCGTAAGCGCCGCCGTGTGGGCACACGATCTTGTCGGCATCGACGAAACGACCTTCGATCAATTCGCTGAGCGATTCCGGCGAACGCCCGTATTCAAGCCGGTAGAGCAGCGAAGCGTTATTCTGCATCACCAGGTTGTTGAAACATTGCAGCCGTCGCTTTTGAGAGATCTTCGCGGCCGGCCCCACTAGTCGTTTGATAAACGCCTCGGAAGCAAACAGATAACCGGAGTTCTCGTCGGATGAAGGCGGCAATAAGGTCGAGATATACCGGTAATCCAGCGCATCGTGCAGACTCGCACCTTCGCTGATCGACGCATCGATAATGCGGCGAATCGAGCGGTGCGAATTAGAATAGACGAAATAATCCTTGTGACGGACGCTGAATGAACTGACGACGCGGTCGTTCGTGTAGTAGGCGTTTACCTTATGACCACGGTAGTTGAAATCGCGTTCGACAAGATCTGGATGTTCGCCGCGCGTATCAGCAAGCCAGCCGCCGGCTTCTTTTTGAAACAGCGGCGGTTCTGCGACGCGAAAGATCACCGTCAAGTCCGTGCCTTCGAGCAGGAAGGGATCGGCACCGGTTAGGGCAACTTCTTTGATCACGCCGTCGGTGAACAACTCCTCTAGCGCGCCGCGGCGAAGGCACAATTGCTCCTCGAATTTTTCCTGGAGACGATTGTCCTGAGCCTGGACGGTATAGAGCCGCAACAGGTTGTCACCCCAGTCGGACGCCAGGTCAAGGGCCTCGCCCATCGATTTCATCGAGTTGAAATGCAGCAGATATTGGTCAGCGGGAACGAGCTTGGAGATTTCATGAACTTGCGGCTCGACTTTGTCCCGCTCAAGCTTCTCCTCGAGCAGTTTTTTGTAGTCGAGACTCCTTAAACGCGGCGGGCTCAACGTGCTGACGTGCGTGTTGTAATCACCTAGCCGGCTGCCGCTGCTGAGCGTCTCGCGCTGTAAGGATTCCTGGATGGCCAGCGAGCCGGTGAAGATTTCGTACAAGTCTGTTTCGACGGCATCGCGGTTTCGCGCACGCTTGGGAATCGGCGGCGGGTCAACGCCGTAACGAGCCTTCGACTGCAGCAAACAATACTGAAAGAAGGTCTCGTCTGGGTAATACTGCAGCAATCGCGCAAAGTGCTCGTTCTGCTGCCGCGCCCAGTTCTGGAAGATACGTGCCGACCCGATCGACGTTGCGTCGCCCGGCAATTCGGGAATTGTCACCTCGACGACACCATCTTTGGCCTGCACACGCCGCGACCCGTCCAGGTTTTCGGAAACGGTTTCGTAAGACAGCTTTAGTTTCACGGTGCCTTCGCCACGCAACCGGCCGTAGAACTCGGCGTGTTTCTGATGGAACTTGGCCTGCTTTGGATAGATCAAGTATGCCTGCTCGTCGCCCGACCGCAGCCGCAGGAAATTGCTTTGCTCGAATTCCTCAGCCAAAAAGGGCTGCTCCAGCCGCACGGTGAAGGCGATGACGTCCCGGCCCTTGCTGCGGTAAACCTCAACCTTGTGCTGAAACGGAAGTTCATCGGCCGTAGCTGCCTGTGCGAAAACGCACGACATAACGCACAAAACTGTGGAGAAAATGCTCAGCTTCATGACAAGTTGTCCTGTGTTGAAGTAGGGAAGGGATCAAGTGATGCGGCTGTCGATCACATCGAAAACGGACCAGACTCCCATGCAATACTCGTACCGAGCCTCCGGAGTTTCAGCCCCACACCTCAGGGCCGATTCGATTCGTTTGGCCAATCTTTACGGGGGTACTTCCAAGAATTCGTTTTTGGCTTCTTGCCATTCTTCGACCGATGCGAGATCCAAGTCCTGGACTAGCCATTCGTCGTCATCCAATGCCAACTCGACCAAGCCCCCTGTGATTCTGTCCACGGTAGAAATAGCGTCCTACAAACGCGGACAGCGATTCCAACCCAAGAACTTCCAAAAGCGGCGACCGGACATGGAACTACGCCCGGCCGCCACACCGCAGGGATCGACGTCTGCGGGTTTTCAAGGTCAAGACTTGATCTCGATGTGCTTGGCCTTGGCCTCTTCCGCCTTCGGGACGGCGATCTTCAAAACGCCATCAGCGAATTTGGCTTCGATCTCTTCTTCCTTCACGCCGGTCGGCAGCGGCAGGACTCGTCGGAATTCGCCATAACGGCGCTCGATCCTGTGATAGGTCTTGCCTTCCTCTTCCTTCTCTTCCTTCATCTCGCCGCTGATCCACAGTTGGCCGTTTTTGAACTCGACATGGACGTCTTCCGGTTTCATGCCGGGAAGGTCCACCGTCACTTCAAACGTGCCTTCTGCTTCGACCAGATTCAGAGTCGGGGAGAATCCTTCCGGCTTGGCCCAACCGCCATTACCATGAAAAAGCCTGTCCATCATCTCTTCCATTTGGGTGAAACGATCGGTTGTGGGAAACAGCGAGCCGGTTTTCCACGGAATTAATGAACCCAACATGATCCACCTTCCTTTCGGGCAACACGCCCTAAACATCTGACAGCCGCCGATCCGCCGGCAACACACTCGGCGAACCGTTGGTCGGTTTTTATTTCTTCTCTACTTTTGTTACGACCAATCGTCGACACGAGTTTTCGGATTTCTTGACACGCCGGTCAGCCGCCTTGGAAATGTTCATGTGGACCTCCCTGGCTCAATTGTGTACGTACGTAACTTAATGAACTAATGAAAGGGCTATCCACTTAGAAATGCCAAGATGTTGACGAAATCCAAAGTTCGCAGGACTGAAAACACCTACAACGATGGACAATCTTATCGCCCGGCTCGTGGCCGCATTGCGCCGTGAGCGGTCAAGTTGAAAACGATCAAACCACAATCCAGCCGGTGAGGTTGAACGGTATCGTCGTGCGAGAAGATCGACCGGGTTGGCTGTCGGTCGAACTTTCGCTGTCGGAATCCTGGCGCGAGGCGATGAACCGCTTGACGCCTGCCCAACGAGAGCGACTTCAAAGCCCAGAGTTCTATCACAACCTGCAATGGCATCTGACGCATCGCTTTACGGCAACCGCCAGCCAGCAAACGTGAGGTGTACTTTGTAAGGGGATTCCAGCGGAAACGTGCACCACCGGTGTGCGCACCGCGGGCGAATTGCCACAGTCTGCCGGCAATTCAGCCGAGCACTGGCTTCACACCACCTAATTTCGTTGCTGACCTATCCCTAATTGGTGTAGATTCATAGTGTTGTTTTTCCTACTTTCCGACAGGTTGTCGGATGAAATTCCGTTGTGGGACATAACCGCAGGTTGCGATTTGACGCGCGAATCATCTTTTGAAC
>CAYFJO010000351.1:0-11437 GCA_964343305.1 uncultured Pirellulaceae bacterium
ATCCCGCCGCACGTTTCTCAAATCGGCCGCAGCCAGCGCCGCGTTTTCGACCTTTACGATCGCCGGAACCAAGTCATCCGGCAAAGTGCTTGGGGCCAACGACGTGATCCGCATCGGCGTCGCCGGATTGAATGGCCGCGGCAGTGCTCACATCAACGCCTTCGCCGGTCGCAAGGACGCGCAAGTGACCTACATTATCGATCCGGACCAGCGGTTGTTCGACGGTCGCATCAAACAAGTCGAAGCACGCGGCGGCAACAAGCCCAAGGCGGTGCAGGACATCCGCACGGCGCTGGACGACAAAGAGTTGGACGTGATCACCGTCGCCACGCCGAACCACTGGCATTCGTTGATCGGCATCTGGGCGTGCGAGGCCGGCAAAGACGCCTACGTCGAAAAACCGTGCAGCCACAACATTCACGAAAGCCGCATCCTGGCCGATACCGCTCGCAAACACGGGCGGATCGTCCAACATGGCACCCAGCGGCGAACCGGCGACACGGTCAACAAGGCCAAAGAAATCGCCGGCGGCGGCCAAGGTCTGCTGACGCACGTCCGCGTCAAGTTTTTCGGCCGCCGCAACAGCATTGGTCTGAAGAAGCCGCAAGATCCGCCAACCGAATTGGACTACAACTTGTGGCTAGGCCCCGCGCCGCTGCAAGCGTTCCACAGCAACCTGGTCCATTACAACTGGCACTGGTTCTGGGATTTCGGCGGCGGCGAGATGGCGAACAACGGCGTTCATTTCCTCGACCTGGCCCGCTGGATGATTCCCAACGCGACGTTGCCCAACCGCGTCTTCAGCATCGGCGGACGTTTCGGCTACAAAGATCAAGCTCAAACGCCCAACACGCAAATCGCCGTGTACGACTATGGCGAGACGATTTTGACATGCGAGATTCGCAACCTGATCAAGAAGGGCGAGTACGGCATCACGACTCACTTTGACGAAAACATCAAAGCCGAAGCCGTCAAGGTGCGAGGCCACAAGGGCGTCAAACATCCACTGTCCGACCGCGGTCCCGGCGGCGACATCTTCGGCAACTTCCTGCACGCCGTGCGAACTCGCAAGTCTGAGGACCTCGACGCCCACATCCTGGAAGGACATTACTCGACGGCTCTGTGCCACTTGGCGAATATTTCGTACCGGCTCGGCGAGGAAAAACCGTTCTCCGAAAAGACCAAGTCGCTCGGCGACGACAAAGAGATCCCCGAGCTGTTCGAAAAGATGCGCGACCATCTGAAAGACAACGACGTAAAGCTTGACGAGTCGACCTATCGCGTCGGCCGCATGTTGCGACTGGACGTAGACAAGGAAGAATTCATCGACGACGACGAAGCCAACGCGCTGCTAACACGACAGTACCGGGCCCCGTTCACCGTTCCGGACAAAGTTTCGTAGCGCTATTTTCGTGTGCCACTGGCTCTGCCAGTGTTTCGTAATGTTCTCGAACTCAACACTGGCAAAGCCAGTGGCACACCGCACGACGCAATCCGACAGAACATTCCCATGAAGTTGTACCTGCTCACTATCGCTCATATTCTCGTCGTCACCATTCTCACGATCGGCGCGGAACGACCGAACTTTCTGCTCATTGTCTCGGAAGACAACGGTCCCGAGCTGGGTTGCTACGGCGATCCCTACGGACGGACACCGAATCTCGATCGACTGGCAGCAGAAGGCGTTCGATTCGAAAACGCCTTCGTTCCATACTCGGTCTGTTCACCTTCGCGAGCTGCGTTTCTGACCGGCATGTATCCGCACCAAAACGGACAGATCGGTTTGGCGACACACAAATTTGCCATGTATCACGAAGACACGCCGAATGTCGTCACGCTGTTGAAATCGGCCGGATACCATACGGGGCTGATCGGCAAGTTGCACGTCAACCCCGAGAGTGCGTTCCCATTCGACTACCGCGCGATTCCCAGCGCCAATTTCAATCGCAAGCAATCAGTGGTTGACTATGCCAATGCCGCCGCGAAGTTTTTTGCCTCGGCCGGTGGCAAACCATTTTTTCTATCTGTGAATTTCCCAGACGCGCATCTACCGTTTTTGAAGAAGGCAAACGGGCGCCCAGCAAAGCCACTGTCGGCCGACGACGTGAAACCGATGCCGTGGGTCGGCGTCAATTCGCCGCGCATTCGTGAGCAGGTGGCCAACTATTACAACTGTCTTGCGCGGTTGGACGATGGCGTCGCGCTTTTGCTCGCTGAAGTCAAAAAAGCCGGCCACAGCAACAATACACTGGTCATCTACATTGGCGATCACGGTGCCCAATTCCCGCGCGGAAAGGGAACTGTCTATGAAGGAGCGCTGCGAGTGCCATTGATCGTGCGTTGGCCAGGAGAGGCCAAGGCAGGCGTCGTTCGAAAGGAGCTTGTTTCGACGGTCGACATTCTTCCCACGATCTTAGCGGCGGCGGGTGTCAAGCAAGATCTTCCTGGACTTGCACTTCAACCGCTGGTCGCGGACAAACCGGCCGACTCATGGCGGCAATACAGTTTCGGGTTCACAACCGGTTCGTTTCCCCGCGCCTGTTTCGTCCAACATTCGATCCGCGACGCGCGCCACAAGTTGATCTCCAGTCCGCGACCGGGGACGTACAATCTTGACTCCGGTACGTATCTCGACGAGGACCATCAGCACTTCGTGATCTCGGGCGCGACGGCCGAAGAACAAGCGGCCGCTCCGAAACACGTGCAAGCCGCCTTCCGGCGCTGGTCCAAACCGCCGCGTTACGAACTGTACGACCTCGAAAACGATCCGCACGAATGGCACAACCTGGCCGAAAGTTCCGAACACGCCGAGGTGAAATTGCGTTTGATCAAAGCACTCACGCAGTGGCAAACCGAAACCCGAGATCCGTTCATCGTGCAAAAACACGTCGATGACTTCGTTGAGGAACAATTGGCCAATCGCGACCTTGGCTATCGCCGACGAAAAGATTTCCGCTGGTCTTACCTTGACGTTTTTTCCAAGTGGCGCGAACAACCATGAATAATTCCTTGCACGCGATTTGAACAGAAGGAAACAGAGTGAGCAGAGCAAAACCTCCGTTTCCTGTGTTTCCTTCTGTGCAATAAGTGAGCATCGTCACCCTAAAACAAATCTGGATTGTCAACATGAAATCAGCCACCTTTGTCTTTGTTTGCCTGTTCTTTCTTTCGTCGACCGGAGCCGCGGAACGGCGATACAACGTCCTGTTCATCATCTCCGACGATTTGACTTCGACCGCCCTGTCGTGCTACGGCAACAAGGTCTGCTCGACGCCCAACATCGATCGCATCGCCGATCGCGGGACGCGGTTTACGCGGGCGTATTGCCAAGGCACGTACTGCGGCCCTTCGCGAGCGTCGTTCATGTCGGGCTACTATCCGCACGCGACCGGCGTTCTGGGTTACAAAAGCCCGCGGCCGGCGATCGGCGATCGAGCGACCTGGGCCGAGCATTTCAAGAACGCGGGTTACTATTCGGCACGCGTCAGCAAGATCTATCATATGGGCGTCCCGGGCGGCATCGAGCAAGGCGGCGACGGTGCGGACGACCCGCGTTCGTGGACCGAGCGGTTCAACAGCAAAGGCCCTGAATGGAAAGCACCCGGCGACGGCGAAACGCTCGAAGGCAACCCCGACGGTAAAAAACCCGTGGTTGGCGGCAACACGTTCGTCGTGGTCGAAGCAGACGGCGACGACCTGGTCCACTCCGACGGCAAGACCGCCGCGAAGGCCTGCGAGTTGATCGCCCAGCACAAAGACAAACCGTTTTTTCTGGGCGTCGGTTTCGTTCGCCCGCACGTGCCGTTCGTCTCACCGAGGCCGTATTACGAGCCGTTTCTTCCGTACAGCAAGATGACATTGCCTGAAAAGATTGAAGGCGATTGGGACGACATTCCCAAGGCGGGCATCAATTACAAGACGAGCGTCAACATGAAAATGGACATCCGCCGTCAAAAGAAAGCCGTCGGCGGTTACTACGCGTCGGTCGCGTTCATGGACCGCCAAGTGGGCAAGGTGCTTGACGCACTCGAACAGGCTGGTTTGAACGACAATACGATTGTCATCTTTACAAGCGACCACGGCTACCATCTTGGCGAACATGATTTTTGGGCCAAGGTCAGCTTGCGCGACGAATCGGCCCAAGTGCCGTTGATCATCAGCGTGCCAGGCAAGACTCCCGCAGTTTGCAATTCGTTTACTGAGTTGCTCGATCTGTATCCGACGATTTCGAAACTCTGCGGACTCGACATCCCGGATCGTTTGCAGGGCAAAGACATTTCGCAAATGCTCGATGATCCGTCACACGAAGTGCGAGATGCTGCGTTTAGTGTCGCACCGGCGCGTCAGGGATTTCTGTTGCGTGAAGACAAATGGGCCTACATTCAATACCGAGAAAACGCATCGGCGGGCATTGAACTATTCGACATGGAAAAGGATCCCAAGCAGTACACGAACTTGGCGAAGGTGCCAGAATACCAACGTGTCGTCGAACAGTTCAAGAAGAAACTCGCAGACAAGCTAATCGAGGTTCGAAACAACGATATATAGTGCAAAGCGTCGCTCGATATTCGTCGACCACGATACGATCTAAATCGTGCCAATAGTCTTTGTGGTCGAGGGAATCGAGAAATCGAAGGACATTTATTTTGGGCGGGCCGGCTACAGCTGTTGAGATTTCAATAGACACAATTGGAAATCGATACCAGACGGTTTGGCCTACAACTGGAGTCATTTAGATGTCACACACATTTGACGATCCATTCATCGGTAAGATCGCGAACAAACTCAAATGTCTTGTTGAATTCGTTGAGAAGGAACCGGCGAGGAAAATCCTTCAGGTCGACAAGAACCCGATGAGTAGAGACTGCTTGTCGCTGGCAAGGCGTCTTTTGAACGCTCTTGAACGATTTGACAAGCAAACGGAAGAGCTTTTGTACGTAGGTCTCATGGGGCATTACTCATCGGGTAAATCAAGTACTATTAATTCGCTCTTAGATCTCTGGGGAAAGAAGACACTCAGACGCCGCACCAAAAACAATCCGACTAGAGATCCAGCCTGCCTTCTCACTTCGCCATCAAATGATCACAAATGGATCAAACCGTTGGATTAAGGTGGTGAACTCCAAATCAGTTGTCAGTTGATCGAATCGGAATTCTTAGATCGGCTGGTTTTGGTTGACACGCCCGGCTCTGGGGATGAACACGTGAACAATGAACTCGTTCGCGACCTATTGCCATTGTGTGATCTATTACTCTACTTTTTTCAGGCAACGAACCCAGGCGATGAGGACGAATATAAACTGCTGCGAAAAAAACAGGAATATTGCCAGACATCCCCTGTCATTTTGTGATGACACGTTTCGACGAATTCTATCGAAAAGATAAAGAGGAGAGTCATCTGAGAGACGATCAAGGTAATTTCATCATTAACGAAGGAATTCGAAGCGAGGAGTTGCAAGAGATTCAATTCGCTTTGCGACGACGTTCGAACTTCGGCAGAAAGCGGATTACGAAAACACGTTCAAAAGTACATCGAAACCGTGCTTGAGATGAAGAAGAAACTCAAGATCCAACTATCGAATAATCGCACGGAGAAACATTGGATTCGCACCCAAAAACTAACCGGTTGGGCGGGACTTGTGGCGATTGTGGCCTTGGTGATTTCTTTGTGCGTGAATTTCTCAATGAAAATCGAGGACCCAAACTCGACTAGTGCTAGGCTGATAATTGAAATTGCAAGTACAACAATTGCCGCGCTTCTTTCTGTGATTTACGGCATTATTAAAGATCAGACGCCCTCGGACATTATTGACGAAGACCGCAGACTGATCGGTGATTTCAGCGCGGAACTTGGCCGAGAACAGTCTGAATTTAAAGAGTTGATCGAAAAAGCCAATCCTAAAGAGAGGGGCGACGACAACTATTGGGACGTTGGCAACTACTGGGTTCGCTCCGAATTGTCTGAGCCGATTTTGCAGGCCGCGAAAAATTGGACAATTGGCTTTTGGAATAAAATGGCATAAAAAACGCACGCAAAAAATCTGGTCCTTACGTGCGTTTGTGATTGGTAATTGAGCGTAGGCCTGGGCTACTTCTTCTTTTTCGCTTCTTCAGCGCGTTTTTGAGCTTCGCGTTTCTTCTGAGCTTCTTTGTAAGCCGCTGCCCGTTTCGCTTCCCAGGCTTTGCGTTTGGCTTCGATTTCCGCTTTGCGTCGTTCGACGATCTTGCGTTGATCCGCAGACAACGATTGCACGGCATCTTCATCGAATATCATGCGAAGAGTTTCCGATTCCTTTCGCAGTTCCTGGCCACGCTCGAAAAGCTTCTTCTGCTCATCGTAGTTGGCCTTGAGGCCATCTTGCAGACGCTTTTGCAAGGCTTCGATGTGCGACAGTTGCCGTTCATCAAGATCCAAATCCCAATACAAACGCGGCAAGCTGTGAAGTCGTCGTGAGAGAGCACTTGCGGCAGCGCGTTTCTTTTGCTCTTCCTCGAGTTTCTTCTTGGCTTCGGCTCGCTTCTTCTCCAACTCCTCCTGTCGCTTTTTCAAAGCCGCAGCTCGCTCGGCATCCTCTTTCTTCTTAGCATCCGCCTGGGCTCGCGATTTTTCCTTCTGAGCCTCCGCCGCCTTCCGCTTTGCATCGGCCTGCTTCTTCGCGTCCTCTTGTTCTTTAACCGTTGGCTTTTTCGTGTCACGCTTCTTGTCACCAGCCTGCGAATTCACGGCACACGTCAAAGCCAACGCACACACCAAAACCAATTGACTCACACTTTTCATTAGAAACTCCTTGTGAAATTAGGTGGGAGGCCGCCTCTGCGAATCAATAGGAACGGCCTGATCGGGAAGGAGTGTGATTCTATCCTGACATGACTGCCAAGGCAATTCTTCGCTCGACGGTCCAGCAGAAGAGGAAGCTGATTGGGCTGCCGAATCATTGGATGGTGAACAACGTGCTTCAGGACGTCTTCAGCGGTGTATCGGCGGAGAACACACCGCTGCGAGTTTGCAGAAATCCTTAGCTGCGTCGATCGATGCAACCTCGGTCACGAAGCAAATCTCTCAAGCCACGCCATGATGTTCATGTCAGCGCCGATCTGGCAGGAGTTAAGATGACCGTTGACGGCTGGAGTGGCGACAGCTCGTGCAATAAAACACCGAAAGTCCTGCCAGACGGTACTGCTCTCTCCCACTGTCCCCGCGAAGCGATACTCATGCCCCGAAACAAACTTAATGTTTTTCTCTCTTTCTGTTTCTTTTCAATTTCAGCGGTCGCCATCGCTGATCAGAAGTTCGAGTTAGCAGCTCCGTTTATGCACAACATGTCTTTGTCATTTGCCTGGGAGCTCTACAAAGAGCTGGACATGCCAATTGGCATTCTGTTGAGCGCTCACAGCAATACCCGGATCGAAGCGTTTACCCAACGTAAGGCAATTGAGAATCATCCCGGGCTCGGTAGCGACGCAGCCCTGATTCATGATGCGGACCCTACGACAGAGCAGGGACGCAAAGCATTTGACAAGTACTACAAGGAACTGAGGGCCTGGCAAACAGTTGCTGGCGACGCGGCCGATGCGGGCGGCAGAGTTCCCGCACGGCCAAACCTGCCAGGCATTGCCGGAATGTGGAGAGGTCCATCTCAGTTCTTCAACGGCAAAATCAATCCGGTGATCCCATTCGCGATTCGCGGAGCAATTTGGTGCCAAGGGACAAGCAACTCCGGCGACGGCAGGATTTACGCCGCAAGAATGGAAGCTCCTGTAAACGGCTGGAGAGACGCTTGGGGGATGCCCGAGATGCCGTTCTATTTCACACAAATGCAGTGTTATGGATCTCCCGATCCGGAGTCAGTTGGCTTCGCAGATATACGACAAGTCCAGCACATGTTCTTCATGAACAATCGGAAAAACGTCGGGATGGTCGTTCAGTCAGACCTCTACTCAGCTCGACCGCAAGGGATTCATTACTACAACAAACTTCATCCGGGAATGCGGTTGGCACGCTGGGCGTTGGCAAAGCAGTATGGGAGAGACATCGCCTATACCGGTCCGATCTACACTGGCTACCGACGCACGTATTCAAGTAGCTCATCGACTTCACCGCGTCGAAGGTACAGTGCACTCCAAAGGACTACCGCCTCACGTCCCGAGAGATTGGCTTGGTCAACACCGTTATTCGTCCTGCCACGTACCAGTAGCACGCATGTCGACGTAAAGCAATTGTTCGTAGACTCTTCCACTCTTTTCGCTCGAACTGGATTGGGACAATTGAGTTTGTTTCTTATCTGACTTGACCCGAAATCTAGTTTTTCATTTGCCAAAACAAACTTCTTCGCGGCATTCCCATGACGCGTTGCCTAACAAACTCTCGTTGTTTCGCTTTCCTAGCCGCTGAACCCTTTAATGAATTGGTAGTGTCCCAAAATGTTCGAATCCACGGCCTAGCGTGCCGAGCGCGAACCCATATCGGTGCGGTAAGCGTCGCAGAATCTTGCTGAGATGGCGAGATTCCACTCGCTGTAGTCAGCCACAGCCGTTCTCTAGTCATTGTCGGCAATTGAAGTGCCTCGGTTAATACATCTACAAGGCGTTTCTCGTCACGCCCAGCAATATCCTTGTCGTTGGCAACCCAGAGCCAACGAACGCTTGGGCAGTTTTCCAACCGATAACGTTCACGAATTCCGTCCAGATACTTGTCTGACTCCTCAGATTCTAGCCACTGATGATAACGCTCGAGTTTTTGGTTGTAGATTCGTCGGACCGGAATTGTCCCAGCATCAATCTCGACAAACATCAAGATCGGAACCGTCCTTTCCCCCGCCACCAGAAGCCCGATGTCCGGTTCTACAAAACAAATCTTCCCATCCTGTTCATATTTCAGCCGATGCTTTCGCCGATTGTACCGCCGCTCACTCATCAGCAATTGCAGGTCCGGGCGAGCTGCGATGGTCTGCTCGACCATAAGTTCAAACTCGGTGGCCATCACTTTGTGCAACACACTAATAATCGCCCGCCCGCGCGGTTTATTTTGTTCTACTGGATGACTTGGCCACTCGCTCCCCTCTCTTGACTCTTGGACTAGTCGTATGCCACGCGATGTCGCCACATAGACATGTGGAAAAATCGGGCACGTCCCGCGCACGGTCGCTAGGTTCAAAACCCCCGCGGCCACCCACTCGGCCAACCGCCGCTGCGTCGTTCGCTGGCTCGTAAACCACTCGGGAAAGCGTTTGGCGATTTGCTGGCCCGTCGCGAATCGCCGCTCATGGACCCAGGCAACCACGTCAGCCGCAAAAGGTGGGAGCGGTTTCTTCGATCGCCGTTTTGGTGACGAGTGACGCAGCGGACGAATAAGATCGGCCAACTCCCAAGCAGATCGTTGTGCTGTTCGAGCCGTTGGCCGAGCCGTTTCAGAACCTTTCATTTGTGGCCGTTAAGGATGGTAACTGTTCGGCGTCGGACGAATGGACGACGCCGTTAACGTTCGCTTTGCGTAGCGATTCTTTGTCGCCATTCCATCCTCGTGCTGTTAGTGATGTTGGCGCACGGAACGCCAAGCTCGGTTGGGCCACGGGAAAACTGTTCATTGCGGATTAGTGTACCATGTGTCCAGTTCTCGACTAAAGAGATGTCGTGATGCCGTTGAATTGTCGTTGTGGTTAGTGCGATCGATGAGTGTCGTTCACTGCGGAGGGTGGCTGAACAAGTGCCGTCTTCTTTGAATTGTTGTTTTGTCGGGGGTTGTAGAACCCGTTTTGAGCGATGACTTATTCCCCTTTCGACTACATGTTGCATCCGCCGGTATCCTGTGTGACGTCGCGACAATTGTGCCACCGCACGTGCCATTCTAAGGTCGCATCAACAGGCCACGCGCTGTGCTGTACTTCCCTTTCCGAATGTGCCGCTGGATCACGTCTTGGATTTCCCTGCAAATCAATTCACACATTGTCACCGTGACTTGCCAAAAAAACAGTTAGGGAAAGAAACAGGTTTGCAAACCAATTTCAGGCGTAGATTCATGAGGCGAACAGTTACCGAACGGGCCGCTTTATCTGTCGGTCAACTCGCACAGCGCTGGTGCATTAGCCCCGATCGCGTGCGCAAACTCATCGCCGCGGGAAAACTACCCGGTAGTTTCACAATCCCTTCGGCCGGGCGCTACGGCGAGTCCGTGAAAATCCCGCTGGCAACGATCCTCAATGTCGAAGCCCAATGGGCTATCGAGCCGTCGACGTCATCGAATGATCGCCAGCCAAAACGCCGCCGGTCGCCCGGCGACGTTCAACTCAAACATTTTCCCGAACTCAACGCTAGCCCTGAGCCCGACGTTGAATGTCCCGCAAGCGATCAGCGTTGATATGGGTGTACCGCTGGAGCATCGACGTATCGACGTGACCAAGCACTTCGGCCAGTTCGGTATCAGACACTTTACCCACGGCCGCGGTGGCATACGTGTGGCGATTGGAATACAACACGATGTTCTCCCCCGCCTTCGTCGTGATGCCTGCACGTTTTCGGATGCGTGCCATCTTGCGCACCAAGCAGTCCTTAGTGTACGGCTGACCGCGCCGGTTCAGAAACACGTGCTCGCTGGGATCGTGCGGTTCCCTGGCCAACATCGCGCACATCTTCCAGATAGCGTCGGGCAGAGGTACCAACCGGGGGCGTGGCTGCTGTTGCCGTGTGATCGTCTTGTGGTCGGGAAAGATCCACATGTGATTTTCCAAGTCGACCCACTCCCAGATGAGAGAGCGAATCTCACCAGGTCGACAGCCCGTCATGCGCAGCGCCAACAGGACACGCCGGAAGTTTACATCTGCGTGCCGCAACAAGGCTTGAAACTCGGCAGGTTCGATCACTCGATGACGTCGTCGAGCCGCGGGCTTTCGATATTTTGCCAGCGGGTTGGTGTCCAACATTTCGTGCTCGATTGCCCAATTGAAAACGCCTTGAACAGAAGCCAAGGTGTCTTTCACCGTTGTCGGGCTGTAATCGTCAGCAAGTTTTTGCTCGATCTTGGCCAGGTGCAATTTGCGCATGTCGCCAACCAAGACCGTTTTTCCAAGGATCTTCAGCGCACGCAGCAATCGATAGCGACAACTGTCGTAGGTGTCTTCCTTGCGCCGAGCCTTGACGTCGTCCAAGTATTCGTCGACCAAGATCGCAAACGGAACATTCATCCATTCATGGTTGCCTTCAGCTTGGCGTTTTTGATCAGCCTTAAGAGCGCGGAGCTTTCGGCAAGCGACTTTGTAATCCTTGTCGAGATACTCACGCTTGCCATTGAGCCATGTACACCAAAAACCACTGCCAGAATGCAGCCAAGGCTTGTTAGAAGATTTGCGGGGCATGTTCGGGCCTCCCATGAAAGTGGTGAAACAATTCACAGCGAAGCCCGATGGGTTCGGCTCACGGCCCGGTGTTTTGGGTATATATTGGG
>CAYFJO010000352.1:0-11406 GCA_964343305.1 uncultured Pirellulaceae bacterium
ACCATTCACCCAACCAAACCACGCGGCAGGTAAATCCTCATCTGCCGCTCGCCTAGTTAACCAGTCATAAAGCCGCTTAAGTGCTTCTACTCGTTCCTTTGCCCTACGAATTTCGGCGGCAACGTCACGTTCGCAAGCGACACAGTACAATGTTTGATCTAGTCCGACAACTCGGCCTTTCTTTAGAATCGCCGCAAATTGTTCATTGGAACTCAACAAGACATTCATTGGTCTTCCTCCTGCGCCTTCAGCATTGTCAGCACCTAACCACTTATCCAATATTGCTATATAAACCGCGAAGTCGAAGTTTCCACTAGTTTTGAGGTTTTGTATGATTACCCTCCACATTTTCTCTGTTGAGAGGTCGATAGGTTCGGGTAATGTTGAAAAATCAATCTGCAAATGACCTTTTGTTGTTTTAAACCATTCCAACCAGCGTCTTTTTTCTTCGGGTGTCATTGTCCTAAAGTTTGGTTCATCAGCTAAATACCAGGATTCGAAGAAGTGGGGTCAGGTCTTGACTTTTAACTTTAGTGACACGCGTCGGCTCAAGAAATTCGAACGAACGAATTGTTCTTTGGGCTGGAAAACGTGCCAGGGAAAGCGCTGGGCTTAACCGGCTTGGAATCGGGAATGAAAGAGTCCTACGGAGAACACTTAGCCAGTGACTCTGGCCTCGAACCGTACGCTGGCGATGGTAACATCGCGGGTGTGGCATCGGTGAGAGGAAACGCAGGCCAGCCATTGAGCTCCGAAATCACCACTTCCGTGTGCCGATCTTGTCCTCACATGGAGAAGGCAACATCGTCGATGCCATTACTGGCAAGGAATCGATGGACACGGCGGAGTCCGAGAACCTGTGCATGCGCGGACATTCCAAGCGCGAGAACCGGGAGATCCCGTGAGTTTCCAAGAGGCTGCGGTACCTTGGAACGGTCGGCAAACGCTTCAGGCGGCACCGCCGGCATGCACGCTGATGGGAAGTCAGATGGTCCCATAGTACCTGCGAAGCGGACGAACAAAACCGGAACCTCGGCGGCGGAGTCCATGGAGGAAAGGGGATCACCCAAGGGAAATGTCGTTCGTGACTTACTTGCACCGGACACCGAGCCGGGACATGCAAGGCATCGTCGCGCATGGCAACGGCTGGTAAAGAAATTTGGGCTTGGACGGGGAATGTTTGGAAGGCGGTGGTCGATTTGCGGATGAGGGACGATTTGGATATTGCCGTGCTGGATGCCGATTGGGGACTGGGCGTGTTGTTTGTGCGGCCGAATTCGCTGCCGCTGGAGATCGAGCCCAAGTATGACTGGGGAACGTTTGTGGAACATCGCGACGAGTTGTTGCGGGTGGTCGATGTCGAAGGGATCTGGCAGATTATTGGTGAAGCAGTGCCGCAATGTGATGACAGAATCATAGCCTGGCAGAATGATGCAAGCGGATCTTCATTCTGCCGGCCATGATTCTGCCATCGCGATCGTGCGGCCAACGTGGGGCAAGTTTCCAACTTGCCAAACGTCGACGGTCATCGGCAGGTTGGAAACCTACCCCACGAGAAACCAAAGTGTACGATTGTTCTTGCACACTCAAGTTTGTCGCAGTTTCGGCATTTGCACGCCTATCTCAACCAGTCGGGGTTGGCGATGTCGTACCTGTTGTGTGCGGAAACAAATTTTCGGAAACTCGGCGAGACGGCGCGCACGATGGCCAGGCGATATTCCATCGAAGTTGTCGCGCGCAAATTTCTTTCGCCGTGCGACCGCGTCTTGGCCGGGTGAGCATTAGTCTTCAGAAAAACGCGCGTAGGATCGTGTCGCAACGGTCATATAACGGCAAGATCCGGGAGCCAAACGACGGAGGTTGTTTGACAAATCATGTGCACCACCTAGAACGACTACAGAGACGTCGTCCTGCATCAATCTTTGCACTTGTGCGTCTTCGCGCTTCTCCATCGCTGCGCGGTTGAACTGAAGGCTGCCGCCTTGCGTGAGGGGATTTGCGTTTTGATACGACTGAAACTCTTCCAGCGGAACCACGGTTTTCAATTCCCCAGCGATCATCAAACGTCCGACCGCGCCAATTCGCAACATCTCGTGCCGGTGCGACGTCAAAATTGCATCGAGCTTTGATATGAACTCGGATAGCTCCGTCGAGTTCTCTCGCTCGTTTTCCGCCAACTCGTCGCGCCGTGCGATCGCGGATTGAAGTTCCTGTTCCCACTGCGGTAATTCATCCTGCATGCGCCGCAACACGCGAAGTTTCGCATCGAAGATAATCAAGTCTTCCTCCGCTAGTCCTTCCAGATACACCTGTCGCAAACCGTGCCGCCGGATCAAGCGACGAAGCAACTTTGTTTGTTCATCTTGAACCAGCTTCACCTCGCGCAAGTGCTGCTGATAAAGCCGCTGCATTTCTGTTTCTGTGATGTCGTTGTCTGCCGACGCCCGAAGATCCGCGGCAAAACTCTCTAAGGCCAGATAATGCCAATCTTTGATGTGAACGATGATGTGCCGTGGCTGATCGATGGAAACGCGTGTTTCGGCCGCTGCAACACCGGGCAACGCACGGATCGCGGATTCCGTCACCGAGTCCACGTTTTCTAGTTGCCACGGATCGACCGAAGTCTCTTGAGCCGCCGATTGCTGAGACAATACGCCCAAAACCAGTAACGCGAGCATCCGTGCCACAGCGAGTCCCTTCGTCCTTGAAGCCACTTTCCTTCAGTGATTGAGGTGGATATCTTGTGCGAAGGTTGATCAAGCGACAATAGCAATTCATCGGAAATCCGAGGATCAGGAAAGGCAACTCAATGTTCCGCAAGAAAATGCACTTATTGAAAACGCAAAAACGAGCCTTCTTGGCGTGCTTTATACTGTATACCTGCCTGTCGGCCGGTTGCGGGTCGTCGTCAACTCCCGATGGCGATGGTCTCACCGCACCCACCAAGCTCACTCGAAAGATCCTCGACGAGTCCCTGGCACAAGGCCGCAAGTATTTGGTTAACATTCAGCGCCCCGAAGGAAACTTTTTCTACGAGCGAAACTTCATCACTGGTGAAGTTACTGACGATGACAATGCAATTCGTCAGGCGGGCACGTTGTGGTCTGTCGCGCTCGTACACTTCGACCAACCCGGCGACGATACGCGCGAGGCTGTCGAACGGGGGTTCGCGTTTTTTGAAAAGCACTCCAAGCTTTCCGAAGACGGCCGCCGCTTTATCAAATATCCGGGCAAGATTGGTTCAACGGGTACGATCGCACTGTTGACGCTGTCTCTGATCGAGTTCGTTCGCGCTGAGCCGGACCATGAAAACGCTCAGAAATATCGGGAGCATATCGATCAATACATCGAAATGCTGTTGTCCCTGCGTCGCGAAGACGGCCACGTGCGGGGCCGATACGATCGCAACACGGGCGAGCCGCAAGGCGAACCGTCGCCTTTCTACGACGGAGAAACGTTGCTGGCCATGTGCAAGGCGGTCAACTATCTCGACCGCGATGACTTGCAACCAATGCTTGTCAAATCGGCGGAGATGATGTTCCAAACTCATTTCGTCAAAGCGGTGGCTGCGAAAGACCGCAAGACTCCAAAGCAATTCTATCAATGGGGCACGATGTCGTTTTTTGAAATGGACGGCGAACAGTGGCCTGATCGTTCGCAAAATGCAAAGCGGGCGTTCGACATGGCGCTTTGGTACGTCGATGAAATGGACGCGCATCCACCGAGAGGCAACAATTCGGCGACCTACGAAGGACTGATCTCGGCATGGGAACTCACTCGGCGGCACGGGGAGAAGGAAGTCCAATCCAAAATTGGCGACGCGATCTCAGAAGGACTGCTGCGGCTGACAGCAATGCAAGTCAACGGCCCGTTGCCAAATGAGTTTTTGCAAGAGAATCCGTCGGGCGACGAAATCACGATCGGTGGCGTGATGATGAGCGGTGAGAATCCTGTCCTGAGAATCGACGTCACGCAACATCAAATGCACGCGGTGGTTCTGGCCAATCGATTTATCTATCGCAACGAATGATCCTGCCAGTCCGTCTCATTCAATCTCGAACGTGACATCCACGCTGACGCGGATTTCGATCGCGCCGGGGGCAAACGTTCCCGTTGAAGCATCCACGGGCAGCGGCGCGCCAGCATCAAAATACGCCGAGTTAGAAATGGGCGACGAATAGAAGTTCTTCGGACGATGCTCTTCGATTGTGAGCACACGGCCACACTTGGCACCGAGTGCCTTGGTCATCGCTTCAGCCTTTTCCTTGGCGATTAACAACGCCTTCAAACGCGTCTCGGACCGCAACTCGTGAAAACGTGTTGATTCAAAACTGAATCGGACGTCCATCTCCGCGGCGGTCAGCAGCTTGGACACATACTCGTCAAATCGCGTTAGGTCGCGCTGTTTGATCGTGACGTTGCGTGAAACTGCAAAGTGTTTGAATTCCGTACGGTTGCCGGATCGGTCGCGATTGTACTCCTTGCGAATGCTTAGTTGCCCCGTTTGCAAGTCCTTCGCATCGACGTCCAGTTCGTCCTTCAAACCGAGGATCTGTTTCATTTTGATGTCGCTTTGTTCTTTTGCTTGCAACAGATCTCGGTCCTCATCCTGTGTCGTGATGTGCCACGTGATGACGTCGGGCACGGTCCGCATCACCGCAGTGCCTGTTACGGAAACAACTCGGCCGCTGGCGGCATCTTCCGCGGCTAACAAGGCATGAGTGTTGAACAGGAGCGCAGTGATCGATAATGTCAGAGTTCTAAGCATGAGAATTCTCCTTTGAGTTTGCCGCCTTTCCGCGAAAGTGGCGTGGCTTTCGCTGAGCGAAAGGCGACGATTTATGAGGCAGCATCGGGTTCGATTTTTGGCAGCAGCACGTCGTCCAGCGGCAAAGTAACCAGGACTTGCGTGCCTTGATCCGATCCGCTGGTGATATTTGCCGTGCCGCCCAGCAGACGGGCTCGTTCGCGAATTCCTCGCAGGCCATAACACCGAGTGTCTTCTTTCGTCGCATCGAAGCCGATCCCTTGATCACGGATCGAAATCTCCAAGCTCTGGTCCTGCTGCATCAGCGACACGGACGCCGTCCGCGAACCGCTATGTTGCCAGACGTTATTCAACGATTCCTGGACCGTGCGGTAGATCGCCATTTCCAGTGCTGGGGCGATGCGGTCAAACTGCACGGCGTGCTGAAACTCCACAACAATGTCGGCAACGGCTTCGATCTCCGCAATCAGATTCTCAATCGCCGAGATCACTCCGCTGTCTTCCAAAATCGGCGGTTGCAATCCGTTGATCATGCGGCGGGCTTCGTCAATGCTGGCCTGGACCAAGTGGCGTGCTTTTTCGAGACTTTCCAGATTTCCATTCGCGGACGACAACTGATGTGCAGACGCTTCCATGAACATCACAGCGGCCGTCAAGTCCTGGACCATACCGTCGTGGATTTCATATGCGGTCAGTTGTCGGTCGCGTTCATGCAGATCAAGCAACCGCCTTAACAACCTGCGTTCGCGTTCCAGAGAATCTTCCGCTATCTTGCGGTTGGTGATGTCCAAAAAACCGGCGAGGAACGCCAGCGTGTCATCGAAACGGATTTGTCGAATCCATGTCGAGACCCAAATCGATCGGCCGCTGGATAACGTGGCCATGACTTCGAACCCGTTCACGCGGCCGTCCTTGGACATCTGGGTGGCAAGCTGCTCCCGATGCTCCGGATTGGGCAACAGAACGAGACTCTTTTGGCCGACCAGGCTTTCCTCTGGCCCGGCAAAAGCCGCCACGGCTTGCGGATTGGCGTAGAGGATTTCTCCGTCGGTGATTTGTGAAATCACAATCGGCACTGGCATCGACTCGGCAATCACGCGGAATCGCTCGCGGCTCTCGCGAACTTGTTCGCCTAATTGTTCCAGCTTCTCGAAGTCCTCGCGCAGTTGCTCATTGGCTTTTCGCAGTTGTTGGGTTCGCTCTTCGACGCGTTGCTCTAGTTCGTTGTGAGCTTCCGCCAACGCCGTTTCGGCTCGTTTTCGCTCGGTGATATCGCGGGCAATCGCCAGCGTCCCCATCATTTCGCCATCTTCGCTTTGGCAGACGGTCTTGGTGACGTGATATGTTCGTTCCAAATCGCCGGAGGGAATGACTTCTTCATAGACGCGTGGCTGACGCCCGGTCATCACTTCGGTGTCGTGTTCGCCGAGGTGTTCGGCAGTGTCGAGCGGAAACATCTCGGCATCCGTTTTGCCGATGATCTGTTCGAGCGGCCGGCCAATGATTTCGGCCGTGGCTGAATTGGCGATAACGTAGCGGCCGTCCAGATCTTTCATAAAGATGGCGTCGGGCGTGCTTTCGATGATCGCACGGATAACGCTGCGAAACTCTTCACGACCGAATTGTTGGTGCACATCTTGTTGAGTGAGGCGTTGTTCCAATTCCACAACGCGTTCCCGAAGAAGACGCAGCTCGGCGTCGCGAGGAAAGTCGTCGATGGAACTCATGGCGTGACCTTTTGATGACGCGGTATTTCCTTAATTATACCGCGAATGGACGTTGAGTGCGTGCGGCAAGCCTTGATGTTTGCGGTGTGGTTCACACGGCAGCATTGACTCGTTTGAAGCGCCCTCGAACAGGGAAGACTGGCTTGCGGAATGCACGGTTGTTTCGATTGCCGCATTCCACACACCCTACATCCGTGCCCCGCCTTTACAGAAATCGATTGATCAAATGCTCAAGCATTTCTTGCCGGCCGCTGACGTTGGGGATGATTTCGCCTTTTTCCAGCATATAGGCTTCGAGCGATTTGAAATCGGCACTTCCGGACTCAATGTCGGCGCCGATGCCTGTGTCCCAACTGCTGTATCGATTCTTGACAAACTGAGCCAATTCTCCGTCTGCGCGGATGGCGGCGGCGATTTTCAAACCGCGGGCAAACGCGTCCATGCCACCAACATGCGCGTGGAACAAATCGATCGGCTCAAAACTTTCGCGCCGCACTTTGGCGTCGAAGTTGACCCCGCCCGGTGCGACTCCGCCGTACTTCAACAGCATCAGCATGATTTCGCTGGTCAGATAGCAATTGGTTGGAAACTGGTCCGTGTCCCAGCCAAGCATCAGGTCGCCGGTGTTGGCATCGATCGAGCCAAGCATTCCTTGGTGCCCGGCGTAATCCAATTCGTGCATCATCGTGTGGCCGGCCAGCGTCGCGTGGTTGGTTTCGATGTTTAATTTGAAGCGATCTGTCAAATCATACGCCCGCAGGAAATTGATGCAGGCGGCGGCGTCCGAATCGTACTGATGCTTCGTCGGTTCCTTGGGTTTGGGTTCGATGAGGAATGTGCCATCGAATCCAATCTCGTTGGCATAGTCGATCGCCATGTGCATGAATTGGCCAAGATGATCCAACTCACGTTTCATATCGGTGTTGAACAAATTCTGATAGCCTTCGCGACCGCCCCAAAATACATAGTTTTCACCGCCCAATTCTTTGGTCACTTCCAAGCATTTTTTAACTTGCGCGCCGGCGAACGCGAACGCGTCGGCATTGCAGCTCGTTGCCGCGCCGTGCATAAAACGAGGGTTGCTGAACAAGTTGGCGGTTCCCCACAGCAGCTTGATGCCCGTGCGCTGTTGCTCTTCCTTCAAGACAGCGGCGACTGCATCGAGATTGGCGTTCGTCTCGGCCAGCGACCCACCTTCCGGCGCGACGTCCCGATCGTGAAACGCATAATACGGGGCTCCCAGTTTTTCGATGAATTCGAAAGCAACCCGTGCTCGATTACACGCGTTTTCTACCGAGTCGGTGCCGTCTTCCCAAGGTCGAACCATTGTGCCGGGCCCGAACGGATCGTTGCCGGCACCTCGCATGGTGTGCCAATAAACGACGCTGAACCGAAAATGGTCCTTCATCGATTTGCCTTCGACCACTTCGTTTTCGTCATACCAGCGGAAGGCAAGCGGATTTTTGGAATCGGGACCTTCGAATGGAATCTTGTCTACATCGGGAAAAGCAGCCATGAGTTTATCTCGCAATCCTCTTAAAAAATCAAACGGGAGCCACTATCGTGACAAATCCGACGCTGATCGGCAAGCTGCCCAGGCCAGCAACGCGGCTGTAATTCTTGCGGCATTTTGCACACAGTGGTAGGTTGCTAGTCCGACTGTTTGACTTCGATGAAGAATTGTAGGGAACGCCACAGAGGGCGTTCCCTACATAAGTCAAACAGTCGAACTAGAGGAGTTGCCAATGACGTCAAAACCTTGCTCTGAATGTGGTGCCTTGTCGGAACATCTTGACCAACAACAACGTTGTCCCGCATGCTCTGAGACTTTCGTGACGCCCGAAATACACTTTGGGGAAGCCCCGACGGTCGACATGGATACGATCGCGCTAGACAAGAAACCGGTCTTTGCCGCGACTCAGGCATCCGCCGACGCACTTTTGGGTCGGGAGTTTGCCAACTATGAAATCAAACGCTTTCTCGGCCAAGGGGGCATGGCCAAGGTTTACTTGGCAAACCATTTGTCGTTGCGTCGGCTGTGTGCGATCAAATTCTTGCGAAAGCCTTCGAAGTCGAACGACGGAACTTCGTCCAAATTCCTGGACGAAGCACGTGCCGCCGCGGCGCTGAATCATCCCAACGTTGTGACGATTTACACGATCGGTGCAGAACAAGGACGCGAATACATCGAGATGGAGTACGTCGAAGGCCAGTCGCTGTCGCGGATGGTCAACGCCCATACGCCGCTGGGCCAATTGGAAGCCGCGAAACTGATGCTGCAGATCAACGCCGCTCTCGTCGCCGCCCATGAATTAGAGATGATTCATCGCGACATCAAACCGCACAACGTGATGGTCAGCAACGCCGGCACGGCAAAGCTGGCCGACTTCGGCTTGGCAAAATCATTCCCAACAGACGAATCATCCGCCGAATCGAATACGCTGGTAGGAACTCCGCAGTACATGGCTCCGGAATTGCTTTTCGGTGAGCCGGCCAGTCCTTGCAGCGACATTTATGCTCTGGGCGCCACGTACTTTCAACTGCTCACGGGGCGGTTGCCGCTCGAAGCGCGGACGCTGAATGAGTTAGTTCGAAAACATAATTCACAATGGGTAAATGTGTGCGAAAAATTCGCGCACAGACTATTGGACGCCACCCAGATCATTGCGACGTGTCTGGCGAGCGACCCGGCGGAAAGATTCCAATCCGCCGGCGAAGTGTACGCGGAAATCAGCAAGTTGTTCGGTTCGTTGCGGAGTCTTGACGATTTGCTTCGAGAAGCGCTTCGAGGGTTGGACTTGCCGATACGTGGCACGGACGATCACTTCCAAGTCGTTGTGCCGCTTTCCAGCGGGAGGTCTCAAACCGTTCACATCGCGCTGACACGAGATCGGGATTCGGCGGAACATGTCGTGCGAATCTTCAGCACATGTGCTCCGGTTGATCCCGACTATCTCATTCAGGCACTGTCACTGAACGCGACGAATCCTTATGGTGCGATCGCAATTGAGCAAATAGACGGACAAGACTATTTCGTGATGGCCAATGCCTATCCGCAAGCGACCTGCGACCCATTGGAAGTTCGCCGCAGTGTGATGGCGATTGCCGAATGTGCGGATCGATTTGAAGCAATGCTGACGGGAACGGACAAGTTTTGACCGCTTCCGGAGACACAGAATTTGAAACTTGGATTCAATAACTCGGACACGGCGATCGTCATTGGTGGAGCCAAGGGAATTGGCCTGGCAATCGCCCGTCAGTTCGCATTAGAAGACGTTTGCGTGGCGATCCTGGATATCGATCCGGATGTCGAGCGCGTGGCAAACGAACTGCAAGCAGAATTGTCGATCCATGCCAATGGATTTATCCGTAACGTGACGGACTATGTCGAGATGCAAGATTTCGCCCAGCAGATGTCCGTTTCGTTCAACGGTCCGTTGCACCTGGTTTACGCGGCGGGTGCGAGTTCAGGAAAATATGGATTCCCGTTTTGGAAGCTTGAGCCCCCGGATTGGCAACGGGTGATGCAGGTTAACTTGATTGGTGCGGTGAATGTGCTGCATGCCTTTGCGTCGCAGTTGACCGCCATGGGCGAGAGTTCCGTTTCGTTCATTTCGTCTATCGCCGGCCAGATCGGATCGCAAACCGATCCGCCGTACAGTGCCGCCAAAGCCGCGTTGATCAACTTTGCTCAGTGCGCCGCCAAGGACTTTGCGGAGCACAACGTGCGTGTGAACACGATCTGTCCGGGGATGGTCAAAACGACGCTCAACCAATCAGTCTGGCAAGCGTGGCACGATGAACAACCACCGCAAGGGCAGCTATCGTACGACGAGTGGGCAGAAGAAAAAATCAAGCGAGTTTCCCCGTTGGGCCGCTGGCAAACTCCCGAAGACATCGCCGCGATGGCGGTTTTTCTCGCTTCGCCCGCAGCAAAAAACATCACGGGACAGACGATCAACGTCGACGGCGGACAGGTCATGCACTGGTGACCACCAGATCGGCCGACGAGTGAATCGGGTTAACGACGATGCCGATCAAGCACGACGACGCGGTTTGCAGTGACGTGCTGCTTCTGAATGCCGGGCATGTAACCCCGTTGCCCGTAGATGCCGATTTCCTGGCGCAAGTAGCGATGAAGATTGAAACCGGGGGCGGGCGTCACATACTGTTTGATGCTTCCGTGGTTGTCGACTAGCGCATAGGCAGGACGATTCTCATCGCGGAGGACAACGGGAACCAACCAGCCGAATCCGTCAAATCGAGGATCAACGCCATTCAGTTGTAACGTCGGCGGTGGCAACTGATTCGATCGCTCAACGGTGTCCACCGTGCCAACGGCTGGATCTTCTGCAATCGCTGGCGGTTCCGTGCCAGATTCGAGGCTCGTTTTCAACGTCTGAAACTCATCGATCCTATCCAACAGGACTTTCGCTTGGCCCCGGTCCAGGTCTGTCGTTGCCCCACCAATCGTGGCGACCGCCCCTTTGCGAAGCTGATTAAGATCCCACAGCCGAGGCTCCTTGGCAATGATGTGGGACAGTTCGATGTTCAGATTTACAAGTTGCTTGCTCGTGCTCTCCGCGGCATCATTCACGACCGGTTCTTCGGCCGTTGCAGAAGCTTGTTGAACCAAGTTGTCGAGAGGCTTTCGTGCTGACGGTCGCGACGCATCCGCGCGATGATTCCATTGAGGCTCGCTCTCTGACTTGGTTTGCCGTTGAAGAAACTTCTGTTGAATCCAGCGGAATTCGCCCGCCGGCGGTGCGATCTTATACCAATCTTCGTCTCCGCCGTCGGCCGACACGCCCTGACGCGTTCCCAAGATCTCGACAAACTCGCCTCGTCGCAACTTGACTTGCCACATGTACTCCGCAATCGACTCATCCGTCGATCCGACCCAGGCTCGTG
>CAYFJO010000353.1:0-11399 GCA_964343305.1 uncultured Pirellulaceae bacterium
TTCACAGAGAACATTACGTCGTTTGGACCACGGTTCATGAATAATCCGGGCTAGCGTTTGCAGATCTTTGCCTGTCCAACAATGAAACTGTGTTTTGTAGGACTGGCACTCTTGCGCGTCTCCTATGCAGGCACGGGCAAGAGTGCCCGTCTTACGAATCTGTTCTCGGACAAGTACTTTTATGTGAACCGCTCTAGCAGAGAATTCGTAATTCCCATATCTTTATCGCCCCCGAATTCTCGGGACGCTTGGACTTGGGCTGCAGTAATCGCAACATGTAAGGAGATCGTCATGCGCAACATGATGTTGGCTATGTCAGTACTTTTCACAGCCACCGGAACGACCGGTTGTGGTAACAGTAGTTTGTTGTCGGTGGACGATGCGAACGCTTCGCCATCTGCCGCGCGAAACACCGTCGGGGGTGTGGCTGTCATCGATGTGGATGTCGTCGCCCGGCAACTGGATACCTACGACGTGATTGCCGAACGAGCAAAAAAGTACGAAGACATGTTGAAGGCCAAACTGAAGCAGACGCAAACCAGTTATCTAGGCCGCATTGAGCGCGAAGAACAGGCACTCTCAGATCGCTCGACCGTTGTCGATTTGGAACGCGTCGATGCGCTCAAAAGGGAATTGAACACGGAGTTGTTACAAGACCGCGCCAAAGCGCAGCGTGAAATACAGAAATACCGCGCCGATTTGGTGAACACATTTCGAGACCAGGTTCGGCCGATTGCCCAGCAAGTCGCCAGTCGAAAAGGACTGAGCCTCGTGGTCTCGAAAAACGACAACGTCATTTTCAGCTACGAACCGGTGATTGACATCACCAACGACGTGATCGCCGAAATGCGCTCATCCGCCGCCACCACTGAGAGTGCCGGCAAAGATTAACGGGCAAGAATACGCTGTGGGAGTCTCGTAGGCATCACGCGTGGCGCAATGCCGGCACGATTTCGGTTCGAGCGGCGCGCCAGGCAGGAACGAATCCGGCGAGAGTCCCAGAGAGGAATGAAACGGCCAAGCCCAGGATCGCCAGACGGTACGACGGTGTGAAGGCAATGGTGACCGCTTCGGCTCCGACCGAGAGGCTGCTGAGTTTTAGCATCAACATGGCGACTCCGACGCCGATCATGCCGCCAGCAACACTCAACAGCACACTCTCTGTCAACACAAGTCCAAAGACTCTTGGACCGGAGAAGCCGATCGTTTGCAGGACAGCGTGTTCTTTGACGCGATCCTCAACGGACATGATTGTCGTGGTTGCGACCAAAGCCAGCACCAACCCCACGCAAGCATAGCCGAGATAGTGTGCCATGCCGATGAGCTGCGTCAGGTCGCCGAGGCTTTTGGCTTGGAAGACACCCTTGGGTCGCGTATCCGTTTCGACAGGACCACTTCGAAACTTGTCGTCGATCTCTTTGCATTTGGCGATGGAATCAACGCCTTCCTGCAAAAGAATTTCAAACTGAGTCACCGTGCCAACGCGATTGATGCCTTTGCCCCGTTGCAGAAACTCGAGATGCGAGTAAATGTAGTTTTCTTCGGCCGGATCGTCGCTCCTGAAAATTCCCGCAACGTTGACGCTAAGGTCTCCGATGGAGAAGTTCTTGCCGACTTGGATATCACGCCAGCGGCGGGCCGCGACGGCTCGACCCACGATGGCTGCGTCCTGATGCTGTTCGAACTCGGGCCACGTGCCCGCCACAAGTTCGAAGTCACGCGCCGTGCGGAGTTTTTCCGGCGGGACTCCGTAGAATACCACGACATCGAGGCTCGCTCGGCAGTTGTTGGTAAAAACCTGAATCGGCAGGACTTCTCGCACGCCGTCAACTGTGGCGATCTGTTGGTCGTAGTCGTGCGGCAGATGACTTGTGGCGGGACAAAACTTGTTGGCCTGAAATGCGATAAGCGATCCTTTGGATTCTTGTCGTCGATGTAAGTCATTCATGCCTTCTTGAATCGCACCGACGAAACAAAACACGAAAATTGCAACGGCCGAACCGCTCACCGTGAGCAGCGTCCGCGAACGATGTTGCCACAACGTCTTCAGCAAATAGGGCAGGAATTTCATTGGATCTCCTGCTCTTGTCTCTTGTTTCTAGACTCTTGTCTCCCCGTCTCTTGCCTAAGCTGTCCATGATCGAGCCGATATTGCTTGTCAGCAATCAGGGCAGCGTCTGCATCGTGCGTTACCATCAGCAAAGTGACGTTGAGTTGCTCGTTCAATCGTTTGAGCAGATCGAGGATCTGATCGGATGTGTCTGCGTCGAGGTCGCCAGTCGGTTCATCCGCTACGACCACCTTGGGATGCGCAACAATTGCACGTGCAATGCCGACCCGTTGCTCTTGTCCCCCCGACATCTGACGCGGATAGTGATCGGCTCGATCCAACAAATCGACGGCCTGCAACGCGATCTCGATTCGTTTGCCACGTTCCGTGCGAGACATCGGCAACAACAACAATGGTAGCTCGATGTTCTCGTAGGCCGTCAGTACGGGGACCAGATTGTGGGTTTGAAAAATGTAGCCCATATTGGCCGCTCGCCAGTTGGCCAGTTGCGAACGAGACAATTGCGTGATGTCCGTGCCGTCGATCACGATGCGGCCGCTGTCGGGCCGGTCGATGCTGGCGACCAGATTCAACAATGTCGATTTGCCCGTGCCACTGGCTCCCATCAGAGAAACAAACTCGCCTTGCTCGATGTCCAACGAAACGCCATCCAGCGGCGTGATCGTTTCGTCGCCTTTGTGAAATCGCTTGGTGACGTCGTTTATTTCGATTAAGGGCATGAGAGGGTTGAGGGTCTAGAGTTGAGAGTCAAGGGCTTTCTTTATTGATGCGAATTCGACATCCGTCGGTTAGGCTGTCGCGTCCTTTGGTGATCAGACGGCTTGATATGTTGAGACCATGTGTTACTTCAATGAGTCCATTTCCACTGGGTAAACCAACTTTGATTTTCTGTTTCCGCGCGACTCTCGCTGATTGATCGGCGACCCAGATGTACGTCTCGTCGTCCTCAGAAACAACGAGTTGCTGAGGAACAAAAATGCGATTTGATTCACTTGCCTTCTCCGACTCTTGACTCTCGTCTCTCGACTCTTGACTCAGGAAAGTCACTTTGACGAGCATTTCTGGTTTGCAGACGGACGGCGGGTTCTCGATTGCCACTTTGATTTGCAGCGTGTTTAGTTGGATGTCCGCTTCAGAGCTGATGAAGAGCACTTTGCCGCTCAACGGCGCCTTGAATGCTGCGTTTCTGATCGTGACATCTTCATTGCCTTTGATGTGCAGCATGTTCTCGAAGCGAACGTCGACACGAACCTGCAACATTTCCGGCCGATAGAGTGTCACGACTGTGCTGCCGTCGTGGCCTTTCATTTGCGTCATTCCGCTGCCAATGCGCGCTCCTGGATGGGCAATCAACCGATAGACGCGGCCGTCAATCGGAGACACGATCGACATGCGATCGAATTGCAACTGTGCCGTTTCGACCGCGACACGAGCCTGCGCGACACGTGCTGACGCAACTCGTACCCTGGCGTCGGCTGCATCCTTGGATTTGGTTTCGTCGGCCCGCAATTTGAGTTGAGTTTTGAGCGCATCGCGACGTTGAACGAGCGCCGTTCGTTCTTTTTTGAGTGACTCGGATCGCTCCGCTAATTCCTCGACAATCGCTTGAGCTGATTCCGCCTTGCTTTTGGCGATGTCGATTTCGATGCCGATTACGACGGCCCTCGCCGCCTGCTTCGAATCGTAGTCTTTCTTCAACGCGTCGTAGTCAGCTTCCGCTTGGCGAACTTCAAACGGGAGTTTGGCGAGTTGCGTTTTTATTCTTGCCAACGGTGCTTCGGCTTCGCCAAGTGCGGCTTGTAAATGCACCGGTTGATTGTAGTGTGTTTCGGCGGCCGTCAAGGTGGCTTTGGCTTCGTCCAGCTCCGCTTTGCGAAGTTTGAGATTAACCTTGGCCTCGTCAAGAGCGAGTTGTGCATCTTCGGCGACCAACTCTGCGATCGGATCGCCAGCTTTGAGCAGTTGATCTTCAACAACATGCAGTTTCTCAACGACACCCGGTGCAAGTGCCGGGACGCGAACGGGTGTCGGTCGCGGTTCGACCCAGCCCGATGCCTCAAACATCGGCGTGCCGGCTTGGCGAAACTCAGCGGCAGTCGAGATCACTGGCTCCACCGTCACACGATGCGGCGGAAAGATCAAATCCCACGCCGACCAAACGAGCAACAGCAGAAAGCCGACGATCAACAACAGCGGCAACACATAGCGCGTGAGCAGATGCCGCCGAGGATGGATGCTCGGCCCGTCCGCGTCGCTGCGATCGATTGCAAGTTGTCGAAGATCAACGTCAGGCATGGTTCATAAGTCAAGAGTCAAGAGTCAAAGGACAAGAGCAGGAAGAACAAGAAGGTCAGGCTACAAGCTCTTGACTCTTGTCTCTCGACTCTTGTCTCTTCTCGATCACTTCTTTACAAAAACGCCGCTCGCAAGAATGGTGAGATTATTCGCATCGTCGCGCTGGGCGATTCCCTGGACAACGATGGTCGTTAGTTCTTTCACACCCAGCAGTTTGCGAGCGTCCATCTTTACCAGCGATCCTTTGTCATCGACGACTTTGACGAGCGCTGTCGAACTCGACAGCTTGTCTTGCTCGCTTCAGCAATAGTCCCAGGGTTTCGGGCACTTATCGTCTCCCACTTCGTGGCAGGACTTGAGTGAGGAATCGACAATCGTGAACGCGGCCCGACCTTTAACCCATGGATTCTCACTGCCGCCGATTCGACCGACGATAATGACCTTGTCCTGGTCCTTGACCTCATCACGAGCCGCGATAACATCCGCTGAGCCGTCAGGTTCCGACTTAAGCAAGAACTTCAAGCCCTCTGGCGACGGTGCCGAAGTGGCAGACGAGCAGCCTGAAATGGTCAAGAGACAAGGGACTAGAGACAAGAGCAAGAGATTTCGTGTTTTGAACTTCATTCTGTCTTCCTCAATTAGATGAACTGATCAGGCCAACCGCCTTTGACACAAGTCTGCCTTGTCTGGCTCTGGACTCTTGTCTCTCGACCGTTGACCCTTCTGTCAAACCGCTTTCAATCCATCGACCACGGGCATTTGAAGTGCCCGAATCGACGGAGGAATCGCTCCGACGATTCCGATTAACAAACCAATTCCGCAGCCGATCAACACGGTCATGTTGTCGATGCAAAGCGAAAACGCTCCCATCGTAAATCGCACGGCGGCTCCGTGAACGAACACCAACGCAAACATCGCCGCCAACAAACTTGCCGCGGCAGCGAGCAAGACGCCTTCCTGAATCAAACTCACGACGATCGCTCGGCGCGAAAATCCGATCGTTTGCAACGACGCAAGTTCACGGATACGACCGACGACCGACCCGTACATCGTGTTCAAACCAGCAAACACGCCTGCTCCGGCAACAAGCAGCACAACGAGCCAAGCCAACCGTCGGACCGGCTCATAATCTTCTTGCAACATCGTGTAATACTCTGCTTCGGCCATTGCTTGTAGTTCGAGTTCACGCCGCCCTTTGCAAAACAGATCGAGTTCTGCGAAGTCCGCTTCGGGTTGCAACGTGACGGCCACGAGGCTCAAGTCTTGTCGCTCCATCGCTTGCTGCAACTCATCAAGTCGGCACCACACTTCCGATTCAAACGCCGAACCGCCCGCCGAAAACACTCCGCTAATTCGCCACTCGCGTCCCTCGAATTCGATCGACTCGCCGATTCGCGTCATGTCGTCGGTTACGCCAAGTTTTGCGGCAACTAATTGTCCCACGATCACTTCGCCTGGCTGCGGCCAGTCGCCTTGTTCCAGTTCCACCTGACGTCGAACGAGCAGCGCGGATCGAGTCACTCCGCGAACCAGTCCCATCGACGGCTCGTGCGCGCCAGCAGTGACTTCCGTGCCGAGATACAGTTCGGGCGAGACATATTTCTGTCCAAACCGCTCTTGAATTCCTGGTACGTTTGCCGAAATTTCGTCGCTGGCGCGCATTTGGATCGACGAGTATTCCAGGTTCCTGCCCATCCCCAGCGAAAACGTCACTACCGTTTGCGAATCGCCGCTGACAATCAACGACCGATCCAGTCCACGAATAAATCCAACGACGACAAACACCAACACCACAACCGTCGTCAGACCCACGAGTGTCAGCAACGTTCGCAGCGGTCGACGGAACAAGTTTCGTATGGCAAACTCCCAAGGGAGCAGGCGGAATGAGAGAGTCAAGAGTCTAGTGTCCAGAGTCGAGAGAATGCGCAGCGCTACACACCTAAGGAAACGCAACGTATTGAGTCCAGAATTAGCGATTCAAGAACGGCTGCTTTGCTCTTGTCTCTGGACTCTCGACTCTTGCCTAACAGATCAGCGACATATGCAACGTGCGCAGAAAGCGACCAGGGTTGCCGCCGCCCATAGAATGCCAATCGTGGTCTAAACCGCGGTTACAGCAGTCGAGCAGTTGGCAATCGACGGACAACTCAGTGTCCACCAGCGGCAGGTAGAAGAAATCCGAACCGTCGTTCAATTCGCGAGGCGTCTCCAGGACGGCCCCGCCGCACACTCCTTGGCAAGGAGACTTGCGCGGGCAGCGATCTGGGGACTGCTCGTTATTCTCCTGTGGCGAGTCATTACAACAACAACACGCGGTCGCGTCAGTTGGGCATACGTGCCGGGAAGAGTTTTCCGCCGCACAACATTTGCCATGACACAGCCCTCGTCCGCATGACATCGGGCAGGCAATGATTGCTGAGATAAGAACTGTGGAAACGACGCGACTGAACATAATGAAACCCTGCATCAACTATTATCTATCATAAAGCGAGCTGATTCAGGAGTCAAAGTGAATTAAGAGCTAGAATGAATTTCGGGCACGATTGGCCGCCAAACTCCCCGTCAACAGTTGCCCTTCAATCGCGGTCGCGGACGACCAAAACATACGTAGCGAATCGAGATAGGCCAGATTCACCTGAAGATTGGTTTGCTGTGCAATGAGCAGCGTTACGTACTTCACTTGGCCTTTTTCATAACCGTCGGAGACGAGTTCGAGCGATCGTTTGGCGCGCGGCACCATACTCTGGCTGTAACGCTCGACCTGCTGGCGGGCATTCGAATAACGCCGAAAAGCCACTGCCAGCCGATCCTGCAAGTCGAGTTCCAATCGTTTGACGTTGTTGCAGGCGGCCACCCACTGGGCTTCGGCCGCGCGAATGTTGCCCTGGTTACGGTCAAAAATGGGGATCGGAATTCCCAACTGGGCGTTGGCAACGTCGCTGTCCGTGATGTTGTGATGCCGCACGCTGACCGACAGATCCACATTGGGAATCCGCTCTCTTTTTGCACGGCGAAGCACGATACTGGCTCGCTCGACTCGTGTCCGCGCGGCGTGCAATTCGGGATTGTTGTCGACCACACGCTGGTAGCAACGATCCCACTCGAATTTCGGCAATTCCGAATCAACCGCGCCAACAAGTGGCCCGATCTGCATGGTCGGCACTCCGGCGACGGCCGCCAGACGCCGCCACGTTTCCATGCTTTCGTTGCGAGCGTTTTCGAACAGGATGTGTGTTTCATCCGCTTTGATCTGCGCCTGCAACAGATCGTTCTCCGTCGCCAATCTTCCGCGCAGCAACGTCCGGGTCGCTTGCACCATCTCATCACCAATGCGGGCCAGATCCTCCGTTAAATCATATTGCCGCTGAGCGACGAGTGCCTCATAGAACCGGACTCGCACGTCGCTCAATACGCGCCGATGCTGTGCTTCGAGCAGCAGGCTTGCTTCGTCCACTTCCTTGCCAGCGATCGCATGATCCAATCGCAATTTGCCGCCGGTAACAAACCGCTGGCTGACAAACCCACCCTGCTGTCCAGACGTTCCTCGGTTTCCGATCTCCGTGCCGTGATAGCCGGCAACCGGGTTCGGAAACAGTCTCGATTGAATCTGGCGCCCGCGAGCCGCTTCCATTTGGGCCGCGGCTGTAGCCAACGCTGGATTATTCTGAAACGCGATGCATTCGAGATCCGCCAGCGTGAGCGGCTCGTCAGGTTGCGACTCGTGCATCGCAGGCGAGGTACGTCGCGGAGGACTGGACTCCACTGTTTGGACGAATTTCGAATTGGCTGAGATCGCACTCGCATCGATAACCGATGTCTTCGGCACGGACTTGCACCCCGCGAGCATCGCGAGCAAGGCCACGGCAATCACAAAATCGACTCTCAACATCAAGACACTTCCCAGACAGAATTCGCACCACTATCCGTGATATCGGCACATCACCAGCATTGGATGGTGCCCGGAACTGCCAGACGTTTGGGAAATGCCCTGGCCCGCCGGTTGTAACGACCGTGCAGATTTTCAGGCCACACAACTACCACTTCAAGCCGAACTGCTCGCCGCCAGAGGGCTTGTCTTTACCGCCTTTGAGTGGACCTTTGCGCCTGGGAACGGCGAGTTCGCGTGGCGGTTCGTCCGCGAACTCTTCTTTCTTGACGTCTTTCTTTTCAGGCTCAGGCATGGTCGCTTTGAGTGATAGCGCCATCCGCTGGTTGCCACGGTCGACGGACAGCACCTTGCATTCGACTTCCTGGCCTTCCTGGACCACGTTGGTCACGGCGATCACGCGATGATGAGCCAACTCGGAAATGTGAATCATGCCCTCAACACCCGGCTCTAGTTTGACGAACGCACCAAAGTTGGCGACTCTTGAAACGGTTCCGCGGACAGTGCTGTTTGCTTGATATTTGTCTTCGACCTTGTCCCACGGATGTTCCTGCAAATCGCGGTAGGTCAGCGAAATCTTGCCCGACTCCTTGTTGACTTTCTCAACTTTCACCTTGACCGCCTGGCCTTCCTTGAACACTTCGCTGGGGTGTTCGATTCGATCCCAACTCATCTTGCTGATGTGCACCAGGCCATCCACGCCACCGATGTCGACGAACGCGCCGAAGTCGCGAATGCTAGTGACCGTGCCGTCACAGATCTGCCCCACTTCGAGTTTTTCCAGCGTCTCTTTGCGTTTCTCTTGCGACTCGCGTTCCATGATCGCGCGGTGGCTGAGCACCAACTTGCGCCGACGCGGGTTCACTTCCTGGACCACGCATTGCAGCTTTTGATTGATGTATTCACCCAAGTTTTCGACGCGATGAGTCGCGATCTGACTGGCGGGGATGAAGCCGCGAATGTTGTTGATCATGCATTCGAGCCCGCCGGTGTTCGAACCGGTGATACGCGTTTCGACCACGGCACCTTCCGTCAAGTCCGACCAATCGCCGACACTGACCGACGCGCCGGGAATCGACAATTCGTACAGCCCGTCGTCCTGGTTAAAACCACGGACGACAACGTCCATCATGGAGCCAAGCTTGGGCTGCTTTTTAAACTGCCGCAGCGAAACGACGCCTTCGTGACGTCCGCCAAGTGAAAAGAACACATCGTCGTTGTGGAGGCGAATGACCATTGCTTTGTGTCGCGAATCTTCCTCCAACTCGTTGCCTGATTGTGCGACTGCATCGTCCGCGATCAACTCGTCGATCGACACGTCGCCAAGCGCGTCGTTAATCTCTTGCTCCAAGTCGTGGGTCGCCACCGGCTTGATTTCCACTTTCGGAAGATCGATCGGGTCCGGTACGGGCGCTGGCTCCGGCGCGGGCTGCGGCGGCAACTCGGCCGCTGGTTGCTCGCCAGACTCAGTACTTGGCTCGGGCGTCGTGGCTGCGGTCGGTTCCGCCACTTGAGGCTTCGGTTCAACGCCACTTTCCGCTTGACGAACGGCCTTTGGCTTTTGTGGCGTAAGTTCGGGATTCGCTGGGTCACGCTGCGATCCGATCAAGACCTTGCTGCGACGAGGGGCGGGCGAATCGGACTCGGTTGACGTCGATTCATCAGACGGTTTGTCCCCCGCTTCAACCATGTCTTGAGAATCGGCCGATGCGGCTGCGTCCTCGATCGGCGCGGTTTCATCCGTCGCTGGAGTTGGTTGGTCCGAAGATTCCTTGGGCAAGGCGGAATCTTCGGACTTCTCAGAGATTTGTGTGGTATCGTCACTCATAAAATTCTTGACTCAGACCAATGGACTCGACCAGCTTGCTCGGGTGGTTTTAGTCTAGCAATATCGATAGCCAAACGATAGTCACTTTGAGGATTTGCATCAGTTTTTGCCGGCCATCCCTTGGATTGCATTTTCAGTTTGCGGTAAGTTATGGGGCGTCCTCGTTGAACCGCTGTGCTCAACGGGGCGCGCGGATTCGAGCGTCGGTCAGCGCGCGGCCCGATGGGCACGGCAGTTAAACGATTCACTGCATTTGACAGAGTGGAGTCCGGCAAAGTGATTGAATTCGACATCGATCGTTATGGTCCTGGTGTGAACGAGCTACTTGGAAGTGAGCCCCTCTGCGCCATAGGACCCGGTTCGCCCCACCCGTCGATGCAAGCCGCACTGGGAGCGTTGACTCCGGAAAACGTCGTGGTGCCGAATGGTTTAGTCGATCGAGACATGGCCGCATGTTGCGTTTCGGCGCTGTGGATCTTGTACGATTTTCTCGACACTGCGCACACGATCAGCCAAGGCATCTCGACAACCAGCGGCAGCTTTTGGCACGGTATCATGCATCGCCGCGAGCCGGACTTTCCGAACGCCAAATACTGGTTTCGCCGCGTTGGTGACCACGAGGTGTTTCCCGCGTTGTGCAAGGGGGCACGTCAGATCGCAGCGGCGGAAGAGCACGATGCAAAGGCCGAATTCCTGATTGACCAGGCGGATTGGGATCCGTATCGTTTTATTGATTTGTGTGAAGCGTCGTCACGCAGTCAATCTTCGAGCGAAATGCTGTGCCGCAAGATCGCTCAACTCGAGTGGCGTTTGTTGTTTGATTTTTGTTACCAACGAGCGATTGGAAAGTAGCGTCGGATGCCATTTCATTTTCAATGCCCGAACGGCCATTTGCTGGAAGCGATGGAGTCGCAAGCTGGCGACGAGTGTAATTGTCCGCACTGTGGTGTGCTGATCCTCATTCCGCAACCGGAAGACATGGAATCCGAAACTCCGGACGAACCACCTGGCGAAGTGATTCCCGACGTGACCGGCAAGCCGAAAGTGGGCTCAGATCCGATCGATGCCACCAAGCCGAACGATGACGACCTCTTACACATCCCGTGTCCGAACGGTCATTTGCTGGACACACCGCGAGACATGCTGGACCAGGAAGTCATGTGTCCGCACTGCGACGCACAATTCTTGTTGCGTGAAACGGACAGCGAAGAATATCAACGCCGCCGTGCCCAGCAACTGGAGGCCCGCGACGCCAAGATTGGCAAACTGTGGCTGAACTTTGCGATCGTCACCGGAGTGCTGGTGCTGCTTGGACTTTT
>CAYFJO010000354.1:0-11388 GCA_964343305.1 uncultured Pirellulaceae bacterium
CCATGTGCCGGCGTGGGTAGCTGCGGCTGCCGTTGGGCGACAGCGGCGGGAACGGCTTCATCTTCACGCCCACGGGAAATACGTCGCCGTTTGTGCCAAACCAATCGGTCTTGGCTCCGCGGGCCTTCACTCGGTCAGTGAAGGCGTGGTCAAGCACCTGCACTTCGATGCCGCGCGGCAGGCCCGGCTTGCCCGCATCGCTCAGCCGCTTGATCGATTCTGGCGTGACCCACACGAACACGCCGCTGTTGCCAGCCGGTTTCTCGTGTATCCATTCGACGACGATTTCGAAGTTTTTGAATTGCTTCGCAGTGCGGATCACGCTGACCGGCTGACCCGTACAGTGCAACACGCCATTCCGCCAGCTCCATGTGTCGTCGGCACTGTTCACTTCGGCAAAGTCGGCCGCCGCCAGCGAACGCCAACCAGGTTGGGTGTCGTCGATGGGTGAGCGAGAGGTGGCTGGCGCGATCGCGGACGCGGCAGGCATTGCGAACAGCTTATCGCTCGGCTTCAGTCCAGGCTGCAAACCCTTGCCACCAACTGGACCGGGTGCGTACTTGCCGACGATCGCGACATTCAAATGCGCGTCGACGTGACCTTCCATCCCCATGCACCAGTAGCAGGCGTTGACCAGCATGCGGCGAAAGTCTTCGACTTTGAACGCGTCGCCGTGTCCCATGGTCGTCGTGAATACGCGGGCCTTTTTGCCGGCCGAGCCGGTGTAAGTCTTCGTCCACGCGATCGGCGCGGGCGGCTTGTCGGCGACTGGCTCGTCGTCCGCCGACCAACCGGCGAGCGGCTGTCCGAGCAGCATTGGTTCGCTGTCGCCTTCGAGCTTGTCGCTAATGCCGTAGACGTCGTCGGGGATCCAAAAGCTGCGCCGCGTGCCGCGGAAGATCGGATGGCTGGTGGCAAAGTTTATCACATCGCACCGCGTACTTTCGACGAGGTTCTTGCCGTAATGCGACACCCATGTCTCGCCGAGCACTCGCCGCCCCCAACCGCCTGCCGGTTCCTTGCTGGTCCAGTCGAACTTGGCGTAAGGACTCTTCGAATCGGCAGCGTAGCGGAACGGATGCGTCGCGTTACGAATGCCGATGATTGGTCGGCCGGATTCGCTGTAATCGATGATGTGCTTCATCTGCTCGTCGGGCAGCTCGCGCCATCGCATGAACAATACCATCAAGTCGGCCGATGCGAGTTGCTCAAGACCGGGGACATTGTCCTTTACTCGCGGATCGATCGTGCCTGTCTTCGGGTCGATGGCGAACAGCACGGTGCAGGTGAAACCGTGTCGCGACAAGATGCGAGCCATCAGCGGCATCGACAGTTCTGAACGATACGACTGCTCGGCCGCGATGAAGACCACCTTCTTCCCTTTGCCGGGACCTTCACCGCCCGGATAAGTCAGCCACGATTCGGCGGCAAGCGATTGGGATACGAAGACACTGGAAAATATCACGGCCAACGTGAACAGGAAACAACGAAGTTTGTTCATGGTATTTTGCCTTGGGAAAACGAATGTTAGGAACGACAACGAATGGGACTCAGTTTTCTATTGCGACGCTAATTGAGGTACAATGATCCGCATTGTAACACGCCGATTCTCTAACACACTAAGATCACGCACGACCAAACGACACGGCAATGATTTTTGCGCATCGCGGGCGCGGATCTTCGCCGGAATGCTGGAAAGGGTGACCCATGAATCGCATTGTTATCGGGTTGGCAGTACTAATGAGTTTGCCGGCCGTCGTGGACGGCCAAGTGAAAAAGCCGAAGGACATTGAAGTCGCGCCGCACTGGATTTACGACGATGTGCCGGCTGCGTTTGCTCAAGCGAAACAGTCTGGCAAACCCATCCTGGCGCTGTTTCGCTGAGTGCCGTGACCATCCTGCAAAGGAATCGACGAGCAGGTTGTTCGTCATGACAAAGAACTCGAAGCGTTGGAAAAACAATTCGTCTGTGTCCGCATTATCAAAGCCAACGGATTGGACATGAATCTGTTTCAATTCGACTATGATCAAACGTGGGCTGTAATGTTCCTAAACGCCGACCGCACGATCTATGGCCGCTACGGGACGCGTGCTGGTGGCAGGAATCAAGCCGACACGCACATCTCGGTGCCAGGTTTCAAGAAGGCCATGCAACGGGCGCTGGCCACGCACAAGGGATATCCAACCAACAAGCAACAACTCACGGCATATTCAGAGCCCAAGGTCGATTTCGCCACACCGGAAAAAATCCCGACAATGCAGGCAAACAACTGCATCCATTGTCATCAGGTGCACGATTGCCTGATGCGGCACAAGTGGGAGCAAAAGAAACTCACTGCCGCAGACCTGTTCGTCTATCCGTTACCCGAGCAGATCGGCATGAGAATGGACCGAGAAGACTGCCTGGTGGTGAAACGCGTCAGAGATGGCGCGCCGGTTGTCAAAGCAGGTCTCAAGGTCGGTGACCGAATCGTCAGCATGAACGGCTCGCCGTTGATCTCGCAGGCCGACATCCAATGGCTATTGCATCGTTCTCCAACCAACGCACGGCTTGATTTGACGTACCAGCGCGGCGGCCGTACGTTCGAGACGACCGTAACGCTTTCAGGCAATTGGAAGCTGGCCGATCTGAGCTGGCGAGAATCTTCTTGGCGCGCCTTGCGACACGCCGTTCGTTTCATTCCCCTTTCTGCACAAAGAAAAAGTCGAAACAAGATTGCTCGCGACGCGATGGCCTTTGAAATCAAAAACATGTACGGGCCACGTCCCGAGCCACTTCGCCGAGCAGGCGTGAAGATTGGCGACGTGATTATCGGAATCGGCGACCGGACCGACCTGGTCACCGAGACGCAGTTTCTGGTCTTCCTGCGGCTGAATTACGGACCAGGTCAGAAGATTCCGCTGAGCATCCTTCGTTCAGGAAAGAAAATGACGATCGAAGCACCGACTTGGTGAGATCTAACACCTTCGCCACATTCGCGAGAAACCGTGCGAACACCTCAATGCGCCCATAAAGGAAGTGCTTTGACGTTTCTAACTGGGCACTGAGGCATTACAAGATGAAAGCCGTTCTATGAAATCCGTCGTGAATGCAATTGCTTTTCTTATGCTGATTCTGTCGATCGCTGTGGAAGCCGGCCAGGCCGATCCGGACACGCCGAACCTGCCGAACATTGTGAGTTTCGCGAAAGAGAAGTCCGACCGATTTGTCGTGGACCTAGATGTTGTACGCACGGGACATCCATACAAAGGGACTGACGCTGCGAAGCCGCACACAGGTGCGCATATCTATTTCAAGATTCCGGACAAACCGATTGCCGCCGACGATGTTGAAGCGTTTCCTGCGATCTATGCTGTCGCCGACGGATATGTTTCGCGAGTCGACGAGTATTTCAAATTGCGACCAATCTTCAATCGTACGCTGGGCAAACGCGTCGCGAATTACCGCTACGGAGTGACACTTGCCATCGCTCGCAAAGACGGTGCAGCCGTCGACTTCCACTACAGCATTGAGCCGATGATCGATCCAGGTGATCCCGAATTCTACAAATCGTTTATCCTCGTAAAGCGTGGACAGCGCGTGAAAAAGGGCGACATCATCGCGCGGATGTACATTCCGCCAGAACGCCACTTCGCCCAAAACACGCACATTCACTTCAACCTAGTCGACACCGGCAATCGCCAATTCATGGTTCCAACAATCTTCACCGACGAAATCAACAAACGGTTCCACGCCACATGGGGGAAACGGGGAGTTGACGGCGAAACTCGGATTCCCACATGCATGGGATATCGACTGTCGGCTCCTGAAAACCCGTTTGGCACGGGCGCGAAAGACGAGCTGTGAGATTCCCTCCTGCACTTGATTTCATCGTGTGCTAATGGAGAATGTCGCAGTTTGGTAAAGCGCGTTGAAGCTCAACGACGTCTCTATCGTTTGCCTGCGTTGCAAATAGGTTGAGGAATTTGAGATTTCGCAGACGATGAACGTGCCGAAGCCCCGCACCAGTGATTCTTGTCTTGCTCAAGTCGAGGCGATTCAGTTCAGTTAGCTCTTTGAGGCTGGCGATTCCGGCGTCATTGATGCGAGCTTGACTCAAGTCAAGTGATTGTAGTCCTGTCAAACCACTCAAGTGCCGAACGCCGTCGTTGGTGATATTGTTGTCACTGCAATTCAGTTTCCGCAGGTTTGTCAATTTCGCTAAATGGACGAGCCCATTGTCCGTGATCTTCGTTTTGCGCACTTCAAGCTCTTGAAGTGCCGACAGTTCACCGATGTGTGCAAGTCCAACATCGGTGATGAATGTGTTTCCACACAACAACACTTCGAGTTTTGGCCGCTGAAGCAGTCGCTTTAGTCCAGCATCGTTAATCGTTCGAGTATTTCGGAAGTTGAGCTTCTTGAGGTGTGTCAGCTCGCCGACAAGTCGGCCTAGGCCAGCGTTGGTAATCTGCGTGCTGCTGATATTGAGTTCTTCGAGTTGACTGAATTTGACCAACGTGTCCATCGCCGAGTCGGTGAGTCGCTTGTTGCGGAAGAGATTCAGCGAGCGTAATTTGGTTAATCGCTCCAGATGATTGAGACCAGACGCTGTCAGATTAACGTCCTGAAGATCGAGCACTTCGACGTTGGTCATCGTTCCGATTTGCTTCAACCGTTCGATGGTAATCCGCATGTTAAACACTCCGACACGTACCGCGCCGTCGTGATGGTTGTCTTCGGAGACATCAGCCACGACTTTGGCGATGAACACATCGTCTAGTTTCTCGTTGCCAACTGAGTAATTTGCGCTGACGAGTTTCTTCTCGCCGCCCCACCTCATCACGGTGACCGTCGCGGCCCCGCCGATTGCGTAGTTCTCCGGCCCGGCCGCTCCATTGAACACTGTTAGAGATACACGGCTTAATGTGTTTCGTTCCGCGAATGCTCTTAGCTGTTGTTCGACGGACTTTGGCTCGTCAGCCAACAAGACGACAAATCCCGCCATCTTCCGTCCTTCATTCAAACTGACAACCTCGTCGACCTTCTTGACCAAACTGGCCAACTCGTCAGTAATCTTGCGTGCAAAGATGCAAATCACTGGACGATCGCCGTAGCGTCAGCGATAGCAAAGTTTGATGCCCTTGTATGGACCGGTGACATCCTTCACTTCAAACGGTGTGGCAAGATCACCCGGCCGCAAGCCCGATTTCAACTCATCGGCGACGGCGCTGCTAACCAGTACAACAAGCAAAGCAATTGCTGAGAAATTTGTTTTCATGAACTCCTCACAACAGGTCAATTTATTATTATTGTGTTTACTTGTCCCATTGAAAGTCGAAAGTGGAAACGACAAGCAGTTCCCCACATCGAAACAGGAGTGTCGCAATGAAATCTGGATTGCCGCTGAACTACCTTGTTGCAGTTTTGCTGCTGATGATCTCGGCGGATACCTCATATGCCCAACGGTACAAGCGAGTTCATCAGACCGTTTTGGACTTGGTCACCGAGGGCAAACCCGATGAGGCTGTGACTCGTTTGAGTGAACTTGAGCAAGGAGATTTCGACGATGCCGAAACGCAGTTTATGTTTGCGTTGGCGTACGCTCAAACGAGGAAAACCGATGCGGCTCTGACAGCAATGCAAAGTGCTATTGAAAAAGGCTTGCCGCCGGGGCGCTTTGTCGCTGGTCCTCGTGAACTATTTCAGCCGCTCAATGAACTCGCCGAATTTAAGGAGTTGGCTAACCGCCTCGTGAGTCGGCCGATTCACGGTCCGATGTTGGGTGACGTTACAGACGCGAGTGCACGAATCTGGTTGCGAACCGCGAGAGAATCCAATGTTACAGTTTCCGTGCATCCAGCATCCGACGATTCGAACAATACCACCGCATCGAAAAGAACTCTCGCTGGTGACGATTACACAACGGTCATCAGGGTTGACGGGCTCAAACCAAACACGGAGTACATCTATTTGGTTTCCGTCGATGGCAATGAAGTCAGGCCGGAGAAAAAGTCGCAACGTTTTCGGACAGCTCCACGAAAAGGATCTTCATGCAAGTTTCGATTAGTCTTTGGTGGCGGAGCGGGCTACGTGCCGGCAAATGAACGCATGTGGAATACGATTGGTGCCTACGACCCGGACATGCTGTTGCTGTTGGGAGACAACGTCTACATCGACCATCCGAAGAGCCCGGCGATGCAGCGCTACTGTTACTATCGTCGGCAGTCGCGGCCGGAGTTTCGGCGGTTGATCGCGCGGACCCCGGTCTATGCGATTTGGGACGACCATGACTTTGGGACGAACGATTGTACAGGCGGTCCCGACATCGACAAACCCGCGTGGAAGCGGCCCGTCTGGGAATTGTTCCGCGACAACTGGGTCAATCCGCCGTATGGCGGCGGCGAGAAGAATCCCGGTTGCTATTTCGATTTCTACTACGGCGACGTGCATTTCATCTTGCTGGACGGTCGCTTCTACCGAACTGGGCGAGGCAAGCCGGATGCAACAATGCTCGGCCCCGTGCAGAAGAAATGGTTGCTCGACACGGTCAAAGCATCGCGCGGGACTTTCAAAGTTCTCATCTCGCCCGTGCCTTGGGTCTTCACCGCCAAGGGGAATAGCAACGACACGTGGAACGGATTTCGCAATGAGCGTAACGAAATCTTCGGCTTCTTGGCCGATCACAAAATCGACGGCGTTGTGCTCATTTCCGCCGACCGCCACCGCTCGGACCTCTGGAAGATCGATCACGATCGCGGATATACCCTGTACGAATTCAATAGCTCGCGTTTGACCAACCAGGGCATCGCGGGAACTCAGCCTCATGCTGAGTTCTCATACAACAAAAAACAATCCTTCGGTCTCGTTTCGTTCGACACAGAAGTTGACGATCCGACGGTGACTTATGAAGTGGTGACCATCGACAAGGAAACTGTCCACGAGTTCAAGCTGAAGCGAAGTCAACTCACAGACGAATAGGAGATCTCATGAAGCTCACGAAACACTTGCCTCTTGCCCTTGTGTTTTTGCTGACGGCACGACTTTTTGCGGTCGAGCCGAAGGCGTTTCCGACAGCGGAAGGATTCGGCGCGCAGACTCGCGGTGGAGGTGGTGGAAAGGTCGTGTTCGTGACCAATCTGGATGATTCAGGCAAGGGCAGCCTGCGCGCCGCCATCGCGATGAAGGAACCGCGAATCGTGATTTTTCGCGTAGCGGGCATCATCGAGTTGCAATCAACACTGACCGTCCGAGAACCCTTCATCACGATCGCCGGGCAGTCAGCTCCTGGCGACGGCATCTGTTTGAAGAACTATGGTTTTAGCGTCGCGACACACGACGTTGTTGTACGTCACATGCGCTTTCGTCCTGGTGACGAGATGGGTCCGGAATACAAGAAGCGCGGAAAGGGCTTCTCACCCGACTCCGTCAGCATTAACAGCCCCAGTCGTGACGTGATTTTCGACCACTGTTCGGCAAGCTGGTCGATCGACGAATGCCTATCCGTCTCGGGCGCCGGGATCACCAACGTCACCGTTCAATGGTGCATCATCAGTGAATCGCTGAACGACAGCTTCCATGAAAAAGGTCCCCACGGATACGGGTCGCTCCTTCGCACCAACGGCAAGGTGAGCTTTCACCACAATATCTATGCCCATCATCGCTCCCGGAGCCCCCGGCCAGGCACATACGGCGACGGGAGCATCTTGCTCGATTTCCGAAACAACGTCATCTACGACTCGACCGGATATTCGGCAGCCGATCCCGTGCGGATGAACTATGTCAACAACTACATTCGGCGACCGCGCGGTGCGGTGTTCAAGATCGGCGGCGATGCTACCCACATGTTTGTCAGCGGCAACTACCTCGACGGCAAAAAAGACCAACCAGACGACAACTGGAAACTGATCTCCGGCGCGAAAGCACGCAACAAACAGACGGAACCATTTCCGTTTGCCAAAATAAAAACCCAAACCGCTCAAGCCGCATTTGATTTGACATTGGCCAAAGCCGGCGCGACGTCACCGAAACGCGATGCGGTCGACGTGAGGATCGTTCAGCAGATTAAGTCGGGCAAAGGGAATCTGATCGACACGCAAAAACAAGTCGGCGGATGGCCACAATTCGCGCCGGTCGAGTCTGCACGCGATTCCGATAACGACGGAATGCCCGACTCTTGGGAAAAGAAGCACAAGCTAGATCCCGGCGCATCCGATGGCAATGGTGATTCGGACCGAGACGGATACACCAACATCGAAGAATTCCTCAACACCACGAATCCGCTCGCCAAGTAGCAGACCCGTTATCTCGTCAACAGTCTCAAGGAGATTTGGTCGTAATGCCAATCGTGGCGTCAGCGAAGTTTAGTCGCGTGTGGTATTACCGGCGCAAGTCAAGTACAATCAACGCTTTCGCAAATTAAATCTCTCGTTGGGACCGTTGGCATGGCAGAACCAAAAACGGAATGGGGAAAAGAGCTAAAGCAAGAGGTGTCGCGGCTAACCGGCGTCACCACGGATCTTGAATTGGGGGTTGGACAACTTAGCAAACAGTTGAGCGATCACTCGCAAAAACTCGATGAGCAGTCAAACGAATCGAGTATTTTGAGCGACATGCACAAGGAACTCAACGAGTCGACAGTTGAACTTGAATCTGATTTAAAGGTATTGCACTCAGACATCAAACATGCACATGACAAGTCCGAAAGGATGTGGAGAATTCTTCTCCTCATATTAGCCGCGCTTGTTGGCGGGAGTTTTTGGTCAGCGTACGAATCTTCGAAGACTTCAAGTCATATCGGTGAAGTCAAAGACGCAATTCGAGAAAACTCGGAGAAAGTCGCCTCATTAGATAAGTCGATGCAACAGGTGTCGAAGGATATAGGTAGCAATTCAACCGAAATAACGGAACTGGGCGATGCGTTCGCTGGCATTGGTGAAAACTTGAATGATACGAACAGCAGATTGAGATCGAATTCAACGGAACTTGCTAAATTGAGCAGCGACCTAAAGACGGTTGCCGCAGCACTACAACGAAACGGTAGGGAAATGATTAGCTTGGTGAGTGCTTTGAAAAGCGACGATTTGAAAAAATGGAAAGTTGTCTCATTTCAAAGAAAGTTAACCCAGCAAAATCTGGCCAAATCTTCCCCAAACGGATATTCACCAATTAGTTTCGCGGTCGATATAGACTCTGGGATACCTATCAAGAATGTTGTAACCGTCCAAGTCACACCCGTGGCGGCGAGTCCTGAATCCGACGCTGAGTGGTTGAACCACATCACGATGCTTGGCGACTTGAACGAAGAAACCGACAAGGCTATCGTTCAGATGCACTTCGATGGGGCGACAGACACCGACCTCGGCCCCACGATTCTGAAGTTCTTGGCAGCGCGAGGTGTCGCCACAGTCAACATTGTGCTTCTACTAAAGAACGATCCAGATGAGGACGAGAATCAAGGTTCGCCGTAGGCGCAATGCACAACGCAACGTGTTTATTCCATCAGCTGTCGAATTCGAACGGCGAGTTTTGAGCGCTTTTCGATAAGAATTGCGAGTTTCTTTTCAATGTTCTCGATCTGCCCATGTGGATTGATAACTTTGCGCGTTCGTCGCAAGATCAAAGCGCAAATGAAAAATGCAAATGCGCTCGAAACAACAATCAAGGTTGCGAATTGATGTGCCACTGGGCACCTGGAAGTAAGATGAACTGGATGGGAAGTTGTGGCGTTGTATCCAAAGCCAGCCACCTCAACAATACCAATTCCTTACCACGCTAGCGTCCCATCCAACGGACCTCGGGCGAGGTTGATTGTTCCGCACGGTTCGAGGTTTCCTATCTGTAATAATTTCGACTCGCAAAGCGGTGGCAAGCCCCCCGTAGTGGATATGCTCGCAACTTATCGGCGAAAATCGTGCAACGCTCAAGTCATTGATTACGTGCATTACATTTCCGTTAATCTGGCTCGTTAAGGCGTTCCCGTCTTGCCGATTGCTTGCGAAAAAAACTGTCGTACATCCTTGACGAATAGCTCTGGTACTTCGAGTGCCGCGAAGTGGCCGCCGCGGGGCATTTCGGTCCAGTGGACCAGGTTGTAGCGGGCTTCGACCCATTTGCGCGGTGGGACGTTGATCTCTTTGGGAAAGAGCACGGCGCCGAAGGGGACGCGGCCTGGCTTGCGGTCGCCGGTGTAGTTTTGACGCTCGAAGTAGATCCTGGCTGATGATGTTGGCGTTTCGGTGATCCAGTAGATCATCACGTTGGTCAACAGTTCGTCCTTCGTGAAACTGTTTTCCAGCTTGCCACGGTGATCGCTCCATGCCCAGAACTTGTCGATAATCCAGGCTGCTTGGCCAACCGGTGAATCGTTCAGCGCGTAGCCAATCGTTTGCGGCCGCGTGCCTTGGATGGAACTGTAGCCAAAGTGGGTTCGCAATTCGGCGCGACGCTTTTCCATCCGCTCGCGTTCGGCCGCAGTGACGCCTTCCCACGGGTTCTTCAGCGAGCGCGGCGGGCCGTCGGGGAGAAAGTTCAGGTGGACACCGATGACGTGCTCCGAGTCGTAAGTGCCGAGCCAACGTGACACGCCGGAGCCCCAGTCGCCGCCCTGCGCGCCGTAGCGATCGTAGCCCAACCGTGCCATCAGTTTCGCAATGACCTCGCTCATGCGGTCGACGCTCCAACCCGCTTCGCGCGGCTTTTCCGAAAATCCAAATCCAGGCAGCGACGGGCAAACCACGTGAAAAGCGTCCTCGGCCTTGCCGCCGTGCGCAACGGGGTCGGTCAGCGGCCCAATGACTTTGTAGAACTCGTAGAACGACCCCGGCCAGCCGTGCGTGATCACCAGCGGCGTGGCGTTTTTCTCTTTTGACCGCTGATGGATGAAGTGGATGTTCAGCCCATCAATCTCGGTCGTAAACTGGTCGAATTGGTTGAGCTTCCGCTCCTGCTCGCGCCAGTCGTACTTGTCTCGCCAATACGCGACGAGTTCCTTCAAGTAGTTCAACTCAACGCCATACCGCCACTGAGCGTCATCAATCTGACCGGGAAATCGTGTGCGAGCGAGTCGTACTTTGAGGTCGGCCAAGACTTCGTCGTCGACGGCGATCTTGAACGGTTTGATCGGCGCGTCGTCTGCAAGCAACGTGACAGGAATTAGCAAAAGCGTGACCGCAAGCCCGGCCAATCGAATGTGGGTTGATTTGTGTGCAAATCTGCTGAATTCCATTTTCGTCCCTTATAGATGGAGAATCACTGTCTCAACGAATCTTCGTTCTACGCTCTGCGGCCGAACTGGCCTCGTGATAAAATCACGCTAACCGTTTTTCGCATCGGATGCGAGAGACCAGCGACGATTTAATTGTACAGCGCACCTTAGTCATCCGGTGGTCTGCAAGAGGTTAGTCGTT
>CAYFJO010000355.1:0-11357 GCA_964343305.1 uncultured Pirellulaceae bacterium
CTAATAGGTGACCCACACACTGTCGTTCCACTCGCCTTCGTTGTAAACCACCTTGCCCGCCATCTCGATACGGAATCCTTTCAATCGCAGCAAGCGGCCCATTTGCAGCCGCACGACCACCGGGATCAATCGGTCGCCGGCTCGCAGCGCAAAGTCGAACAGCGAGTTAATTCTCCACCACGAGATCTTGGAAGCGACCACCTCGCCATCGACTTTCACCACGTCACGAAAGACACTTCGCCCGTTGAATTCGATCGTGGCTTCAATCGGTGCATCGACAATCACCCGACGATAAAGCAACCCGCTGGCGACCAGACGGCTCTCGACACCTTCTCTCAAGTGATGGTCGTCACGCACCAATTCATCAGGTGTGCGGGGGCTTTCGTAAGGATTCACTGGATCGGACATTGCCGTCGCCTTGTCGGGCGGGCGTTACCTGTGGGACGAATTGCCTCATCCGTCTTACGGCAAGACCTTGACGATGACCGCAGTAATGTCGTCGCGTTGTGGCTGATCGCCCGCGAACTTGCGCACGGTTTTCAATAACAGATCGACAATTTCACGAGCCGACTTGTCGCGGTTCTCGCGAATCGTTTGAATCATCCGCTCGTTACCGAACAACTCCCGTGAAGGCGATTCGGCTTCCGGAATACCGTCGCTGACCAAAAGGAGGATATTGCCCGGCTGCAAATCGATTGGATCAGCGGTCTGGATCACCGAGTCGGCCACAGCTCCCAACGGCGGCCCGCCAAAGTCCAAGGCCTGCGTCTCGCCGTTCATTCCCAACAGTATGCCGTCGTGTCCCGCGCTGGTAAAACGCAAAGTCCGCTGCTTCGGGCAAAGTTGGGCCAGGAAGACCGTGACAAATCGTCCTTGATCCACATCGTCGGCAATGGCTCGATTCGCAATTGTCAATATCTGCCCAATGTCATTGTGCGATTGCGCAAGGGCGCGGAGATAAGAACGCGTGGTGGTCATCAACAGGGCAGGTCCCGTTCCATGACCACTAACGTCCGCGATCACAATCGACAGTGTCCCGTCGCTCATCGGCATGTAGTCGAAATAGTCGCCGCTCGTCCATTCGGCGGGAGATGAAGATCCGGCGATGTCAAAACCGGGAATGCTGGGTGATTTCTCCGGCAGCAACCGTTGCTGAATCCGCCGCGCGAGCAACAGCTCTTCTTCGTTTTCCTGAACGACACCCTCCAACCGCTCTTTTTCCTTCTTCAACAGATCTTCGGCCTGTGCAATCTCGATAAACAGCGGCTCGATCAATCCCACACCGCCGACAAAGAACACCGAGACCAGCAGCGCCGACAAGCACGCGGTCCACAACGGGATTTGTTCCACGACTTCCATGTCCGAATTCCAAATAATGGCGAGAACTGCCAGTTCCAGGATCGACAACATGGCGGCCGCCCCGGATATCAGCACCCACGCCGAGTACCATCGATATCGTTTGTTCAAACGCAGTGCGAGACCAGCCGCCGCGACTTGCGCCAGAATCGCCAAGATTAGAACGGTGCGAAACGCCAACATGCGAATCCCTAAAAAGTGGAACGTGAAAGGGAATTTACCCTACGAAGAATCTCGCTTCAGGACAAGCGGTCCTGCAGCAGCCCGGCTCCTCGGAGGAGCCGGGCTGCTGTTCATCCTGCTTTCGAGTTGCATTCAGATTTCTTAGAATGCAACCAATGAGCGACCAATCTTCAAACATTGTGGGCATCATCCCCGCTCGGCTTCAATCGACGCGTCTTCCTCGAAAGTTGCTTCTTTGCAAAACAGGCAAGCCGCTTTTGCAGCACACATGGGAAGCCGCTCGACGGGCCAACTCGTTGTCGCAAATCATTGTCGCCACGGACAGCGAGGAAATTGCGGACGCCGTTGAATCGTTTGGCGGCCGGATCGAGATGACGGGCGAGCATCCTAGCGGCACGGACCGAATTGCCGAAGTCGTCCGCCGCGCGTGCGATGTCGCCGACATTATTGTCAATATTCAAGGCGACGAACCAGAACTCGACCCCCGGTCGATCGACCAATTGGTTCGCGAAATCGTCGACTGTCCCGATGCCCAGATGTCGACACTCGCCACACCGATCACGACTGAGCAAGTGCTCAGCGACCCGTCGTGTACCAAGGTTGTTCGCGGATCCGACGGCCGCGCGCTATACTTCAGCCGCAGCACGATCCCATTTTGCCGCGACCAGGACTCACTGGCATTGCTCGAATTAGATTCGCCGTGGTTGCTGCACATCGGCGTGTATGCCTATCGACGTGAATTCCTGTTGCGGCTCACGCAACTGCCGCCTTCGAAACTCGAACAACTGGAAAAACTCGAACAACTTCGGGCTCTGGAAATCGGAGCCAGAATCCAAGTCGGCATCGTGGAGCATCACGCTCCGGGAATCGACACGCCAGACGATTACCAGCGCTTCGCTGACGACCAATGTTGTTGCGACGGCACAAAAGACGGATAGGAAGGCCAAACGATGAGCAAAGATTTCGAACAACGCGTCGCGTTGGTCACGGGCGGATCGCGTGGCATTGGCCGTGCAATCGCGTTGCAGTTAGCTCGTGGCGGAGCCGACGTTGCGATCAGCTATGCGACCCGCAAAGATCCGGCCGACGAAGTGGTCACGGAGATTGAATCGCTGGGACGCCGAGCGTTTTGCGCTGCGTGCGATGTTGCCAACCAGCAGCAGATCGACGCGCTGGTCGCCGAAACTCGCGACAAGTTTGGTCCGATCGAGTTGTTGGCCCATTGCGGCGCGATCAGCAACGTGACGGAGCACAGCGATCTGACTTATGAACTGTGGGAGGAGACGATCGACGTCAATTTGAACGGCGCATTTCGAGTGCTGTGGGCGATCAAGGACGAAATGGTCGAGCGCGAATTTGGCCGTATCGTGATGATTTCGTCCATCGCCGCGCTGCGGCCCCGCAAGCTACAAATTCACTACGCCAGTTCGAAAGCCGGCGTGATCGCCATGACCCGCTGTTGCGCCGAAGCGTTTGCCGAGGACAACGTGCGGATCAACTGCATCGCTCCGGGATTGATCGACACGGAAATGGCGTACACGTTGTCGCCGGAGCAACATGAAATCATCAAAGCGGGAACGCCAATGCATCGGCTCGGCACACCGGAAGAAATTTCCGAGCTGGCGTGCTTCCTGCTCAGCGAACGATCCAGTTTTATGACAGGTCAAACTATCGTCGCATCGGGCGGCCGGTGCACGCTGCCATAAAACTTCCGAAGTCTTCTTAGACTTCGGAAGTTTGAACAAGGAGAAAAACCATGCAAAAAGACACCGCGTTCCAAATGTCGGCCTCAAACATCCGTTTCGGCCCGGGCACCACGTACGAAGTCGGTCAGGATTTGCGCGACATGGGCGCGAGCCGCGTGCTGCTCGTCATTGATCCGGCACTCGTCGATTTGCCGACAGGAAACACAGTCGTCGAATCATTGAAATCAGCGGGCGTCTCGTACGAAGTGTTCGATCGCGTGGTCGTGGAACCAACGGACAAGAGTTTTCAAGACGCTTCGGAAGTCGCCACGGCGGAGCAGTTCGATGCGCTCGTCGCGGTCGGCGGCGGCAGCACGATCGACACCGCCAAAGCCGCGAACTTGTATTCCACCTTTCCTGCCGATTTCTTCGACTACGTCAACGCACCGATCGGCAAAGGCCATCCCGTCCCGGCACCGTTGAAGCCACTGATCGCAATTCCCACCACCGCCGGCACGGGCAGCGAAACGACCGGTGTGGCGATTTTTGATTACATAGAAAAGAAAGCCAAAACCGGAATTGCCCATCGCTACCTGAAACCAACGCTGGGCATCGTCGACTCGGACAACACACGAACGTTGCCGGCGGCCGTCGCCGCGGCGAGCGGCCTGGACGTTTTGAGCCACGCGTTGGAATCCTTCACGGCGGTCCCGTTCAACACGCGTCCCAAACCCGCCCGGCCCTTAGAACGTCCGGCCTATCAGGGAGCCAACCCGATCAGCGACATCTGGGCGCTGCGGGCGTTGGAGATGGTCAACGAAAGTCTGATTCGCGCCGTTCGCGATCCCGGCGATGACGAAGCCCGCGGTCAAATGTTGCTGGCATCGGCGATCGCGGGAATCGGTTTTGGCAACGCGGGCGTCCATCTGCCGCACGGCATGTCGTATCCGGTCGCCGGCATGGTCAAAGATTTCCAGCCGGCCGGCTACGAAGTGGATCATCCGATCGTTCCGCACGGCATGTCCGTAATCCTTCACACATCGGCTGTCGCGCGATTCACGGCGCCCGCTTCGCCCGAGCGTCACCTGCGCGCCGCACAAGCACTGGGGGCAGATGTGACGGACGCCGGACCAGACGACGCCGGCGAAATTCTGGCAAATCGGGTGACCCATTTCATGCGAGAATTGGCGATGCCAAACGGATTGGCGGAAGTTGGCTACACGGCCAGCGACATTCCCGCTCTGGTCGAAGGAACGCTGCCGCAGCACCGAGTGACGAAACTGTCGCCCATCGAAGCGAACGAAGCACAGTTGACTCGTCTCTTCGACGAATCGTTGTCCATTTGGTAATCCAATCACCCCTGTAGAGGTGCGAATTGTAGGACGGATTGCCAATCCGTCCGTCAGCCGAACTGCGAGCAGCGGACAGATTGGCAATGGGTGCAATAGGAGCGAATCGCTGATTTTGTAGTGACGTAAGTGATTGCTGGGTTGTGACGTGCGTCGATTGGCGCGATGTGGGTGATTGGCGGACGACGAACAAAGAGGCATTATTCGAAAATTGATCGTGCCAAGAATGGCAAGAATGCAAGAATGAGGCATCCTCCTTTACGAAGAATCGACAAACGCCCCACGTTTTTTCAGCCCGGCCGCTTCGTAAATCGCGTCGATGACATTGGCATTTCTCACCGCGTCGGCGGCATCCGTGACGGCTGCTGCGTCTCCACGAATGGAGTCGACAAAGGCTCGCAATTGGTAATCGAACGTCGCGTCGCCCGGAACTTTCTCGCGAAACTTTCCTTGCTTCGAGACCACTTTGATTCGATGAGGAAAAGCGTGCGGCATGAACGGATTGCTGACGATCATACGGCCTTCTTCGCCGTGTACGACCACCCGGCATTGGAATAGGCTCATCGAAAACAACGAGCACTTCATCGTGCCCGTACAGCCGCTGGGAAACCGAAATTGGGCTTCCATCGAACGATCCACCTGATCGCGGAACAACGAGGCGCGAGCGCCTAGGACAATCGGTTCTTCAGACACCAGGAAACGCAAAATGTTTACGGCGTAACAACCCAGATCCATCGTCGCGCCTCCGCCGGATTCGTGGGCAAAGCGGAATCCCTTGCGGCCAAACAGCAGGATACTCAAGTGGGCCTCGACGTGTTGCAGCTTTCCAAGCGTGCCGCTGTCCACAATTTCCTTGATCCGCGCGGCCAGCGGGTGGTGGCGGAAGTGGACGCCTTCAAAGACGATCAGGCCGGTCTGCTGCGACCGCTCAGCGATTTGTTGTGCCTCGTCGGCGTTCATGGCGAGCGGCTTTTCGCATAGCACGTGTTTGCCGGCATCAAGTGCTCGGAAGGTCCATTCGGCGTGCAAGTGATTGGGCAGCGGAAGATAGACCGCGTCGATTTGGTCATCCTGGATCAAAGCGTCGTAATTGTCGTGGGCCCGCGCGATGTGATGTTTCGCGGCGTAGGTTTCGCCGCGCTGGCGATCTCGCGATGCGACGGCTGCAACTTGCACGTCTTCGTTCTTTGCGGCTGGATCGATGAGTGCCATGCCGGCAATGGCGGATGTTCCCAGAATTCCGACGCGGATTGTTGTGTTATCGTTCATCGAGTCACGTGCTTTTGCGGTTCTGCTGGTCGAAGTGCCTGTCTACAATACCACCAAAGTTCTCGTAGAAAACCGCCAAATGAATACACTTGCCTAAGATTTTATTTTGATGGAAACAAGAAAAGGCGTACAGGTCTAGTTCTTGACAGTCGAGTGCCAAAGGTTGTTTTCGTGGGATGACAGCACAGGACACATGGTACGCGGCGGGACGATTTACCTGGCGCAAGAAGTAGACCGGATCATAGAAGATGTCGTGGAATTACGCTGACTACGAATACGTTTTGTCGGCCGCGTTGCTGGTGATCGCCATGTTTGGCATGGGCACGACGGTCACGCCCCGCGATTTTGAACGTGTCGTTCGCGTGCCGCAAGGTATTTTGTTGATCGTGGTCATGCAAGCGTTGGTCTCGCCGCTGATCGCGATTGGCTTGGCGCGTGTCTTCCAATTATCAGATGGGGTCGCGGTCGGATTACTGTTGGTTGCCGCGCTGCCCGGCGGATTGTTTTCCAATTTCTTGACGTACTTGGGACGCGGAAATGTTGCGTTGTCCGTGTCAGCGACGGCGCTTTGTACGGCGGGTAGTCTGGTGACGACTTCGTTTATTCTGCGCGTTTACGGGGCGGCGCAACTGCCCGATGACTTCTCGATGCCAGTGAGTCGCATTTTGTTTGAAATCACGGTTTGTTTGTTGTTGCCTCTGCTGGCTGGCATGTGGATGCGACGGCGCTTGCCGGAGCACGTCGAGTGGACGAGTAAGTGGTGTATGAACATCAGCTTGGTTTTGTTGGGGCTGGTCGTCGCAGGGGCGTTGACAAGTGGCCGGTTGAAGTTATCTGCATATGGCTGGTCGGCACCGCTGGCCCTGCTCATTTTTGGGATCGCACTGGTTTACCTCTGCTGCATGGTTGGCAAGTTGATTCGGCTTCGGGACGACGACTCATTTACGGTGGCGATCGAAGTTAGCGTCCGCAACACGCATCTGGGCGTGCTGCTCAAAGCCAGCTTGTTTCCCGCGCAAGCAGGCACGTCGGACCCGATCGGCGACGGAGTATTGTACGCGGTTCTTCTTTACGCGGGCATCTGCATCGGCATCGCCATTTCGGAAGTCATCGCCCATCGCCGCGGCTACGGGTTTTATGCACCAAAAGAGAAGGAAAGCGGCGATTCGCAATAGCTGCCTCCCCAGGACTTGGTATCGGCTGCGTGCCCATCTGGTGCTGCCTGATCCGGATGGGGCCTGGTTTGGTCCGACGCATTTCAACACACGGCTTGGGCAGGACGCCTACCGAAGCCAGTGGGATTGGGGATTTCGCGATTATGCGGGCAGTTTGGTTTCCGATCACGTCGTCTGGCAGACGCAATTTCCCACGAAGGAAGAAATGTTAGCTGGTGTGGTGAGACGCGTTGGTGGATTCAATCAAGCAATTAATCAAAATCCGCGCGCACGCGACCCGGATGGCAAACAGCGATTCCTTAAGAACGATGAACTCAAGTCGCATCCATGGCAGTTCCGACTGTGGCCCAGCTACAACTTTCCCGTCGTGACCAATCCGGCATACGACTATTATCCGGCGGGCGCATATAAGCATCGTCACGAACTGGAGACAAACAAGTCGCCCATGCTGCGATCGCCTTACCAGCGCGGTGATATCTTCGTGCGGGATTTCGCTCACGCGTTCACCGTGGTTCGAAAACCGAGCTACGCGTGCATCCTGCACACGGGTCCGGTCGGAAGGCATACGCCCAATTCTGCTGTTTTCAAATTCTCTGGCCCGTACGGACTCGGAGGCGGTCAACTGTCGGCATTCTGGACCCCGCAGACCGGTTCGGTCATCCTCGGGCGACGCAGCGGAATGCACTGGGACGACACGATCGACAAACTCGAACATTGGCAACTTTGGCCGATCCACGCAGTCAGTGGCACGCGACCCGACGGTGGCGTGTTCACGTCGGCTCGGATTCTCGAACCAGCGGTGGACTCATCGCTCGATGAACACGGCGGCCACGTCCGTGTCAGCGGTATCATGCAGCGCGAATGTCTAGGCCAGGGGAAGGTGTTGGAAGGCCGACTGATCTACGAACGCGAATTCACGATTCAGTCGGAGAGCCTTCGAGTAGAAACGATCATTCAAAGCAGCGGTCAAGATGTGATCGCCGAACTATACGAAACGCTGCCGGTGTTCCGTCGAGAACTTCGGAAGCAGAGTAAGTCGAAGCCGACGACGATCGAATTTAAAACCGGTGGAAAATTCAGCCCCGCGACCGCAGAATGGTGTGAACACGTAACAGCAATTCGCCTCCATCGCTTCGACGGTGCCGTCCTAATTACCTTCGATGAACCACGACGTATCCGCTTGTCGGATGAAGATTGGTCGGACACTTACATTAGCCGGGCATCGTGTCAAAACATTATGATCGACCTGCTTGGTGGAAAGATGCCGGTTGTACTTCGTCAAGCTGCTGTCAGCTACACCATCACATCGACCAACTAGAGAGATCGACCACCGCGGAGCAATCGAAAGCGGAGGCGACTTATTGATCTGTCTCTTCGTCGAAAGTCTGGGCGCGAAACACCACTTTGTACTCGTGCTGAGGATCGCATTCGCGTGGATTTGGAACCAAAATGAAGTTCTCCGTGATTGTGGGTCTCAAATCATATCCTGCAATGATCGTTATGTTCTTTATCCGCCGCGGGAGAAAATGGACGATGGGTCTCCACCCGCGCTGCGATCCGTTGGTGTTGATCGGCTTGAATGAATCGGCGGCACGTTGGGGATCGATTGTGAAAGAATAGACGCCATTGTTCTCAACTAATTGCTGCTCGTACGCTCGTGAGGCATCGGCCATGCGCGCTTCCCACTTTGGATCGCCATACAGAGCTACGACATCACGGTCATGCATCAAGCCTCGCTCGTCGCGTGTGCCTGTCGCGGAAAGCAGTTTATGGATCAAAGCGTGATGGTTCGCATGAAATGCTTCGACGAAAGTGTAACGACCAGGCTGCTCAACAAAATAGTCCAAGCACCCCCAGCCGGCGTAACCAAACCATGTGGGGACGATGTAGCCGATCATCTGCTTCACGCCACAGCTGTTCATCCAGGCTAATGTCATCGCGTCAGAACCGTCGATGTGGCCCATCGAACAGTTGCCAATCGGTAAATAGACCTTCGGATTGGGCGAAGTGATTTCAAATCGTTTGCCTTGCAAATCCTCGCCGAACATTTGCCCGGCTTTGGAAACAAACTTGCCGTTGCGATAGCGAAAGCCAATAATCCAACTTCGCTCGTCAGCATGGCCAGACGTAACAAACAGATCCGCCTTGTAGTCGGTTAGCGTTGCGGCCAACGCCTTCGTCGTGTCAGCAGGACCTTCGATTTGTTGAGGTTTGCCACCTGCTTCCTTTTTTACCTTCTTGTGTTTGACCAACTCGTCATACCACAAACCTTGCTGACACATTTCCAGCGCTACCTCGGTCCCTGACGCGACTTTGCGAATCACCAGCGGTTGGTCATGACGCGCAATCGCCAACGCGTTTCTTGCGTTATGGCCAGTGAGGATCGCCCATAATGTGTCCGTGTACGGGTCTTCGTCTAGACGGCGAGTTAACTGATGGACACTGCGGACGAAATCGGCGTTCGATTCGTCCGGCTTTGCAACAAAGCAAGTGTAACGCGGGTACTGCTCCTTCAAAGCTGGAAACGCCTGCTCCACTTCTTTGTCATAACGGATGATCTGACCGTTGTGTTTAGCCACCAGTGCATCGATGACCAATTTCCAATCGACATCGTTCAATGTGGTTTGGGAAACCACAATTGCATAGTCATCGTTGACTGACTTTTCAAAGTTCGCGGCAATGCCCGTCGAATTGAATGCAATCAAGAGCAATACAACGAATAGAGCTAATGAGGTTTCTTCAATGCGTCTCAAGTGTTTTTCCCTTTCATCGTTTCGTAACTGCACTCCAGCCGAACCACAAAACATGTTTTGCCAGATCGCTCGTTAGCCAAACGCTTTCCGAAGCATAGCGAGACTCTTGGGAATGGCAGTGTGATGATCTTCCTTGCCTTCAAATTCTAACGAGACATACCCGCCGTAATCGTGTTCGTGCAAAATCGAGGCAACGCGATCGTAGTCGATGTCGAGCGTATACCATGTGCCGCCACCAAAGTACGTTTTTGCCTGGACGAACACCGTTTTGGGTGCGATGACTTCGTACTGTTTGTATTGTGATTCGAGAAAGTTACCGGTGTCGAGCGTGACCTGTAACCAGGGTGAGTCAATCGCGCTGACAACTCGCATGACACCGTCCGCAGTGCGTCCCAGTCCCCAATGGTTCTCCAGCCCCAAGACGACACCGCATTCTTCCGCTTTTGTGAGGCATTGTTCAAACGAGTCAATCACCCATGTAAAACCGTCGTCGTCGGTGTAGCCTTCGAGTCGCGGTTCGATTCCTTTGTTCTTCATCAACTCGTCAAAGTTCTTGCTGGTGCCCCAACGTCCTGTGTTGACTCGGATCGTGGGGATTCCAAGTTTGTAGGCGAGTTCAATGCAGTGCTTCGTATGTTCGATGTTCTGTTGGCGGAATTCCTTTTTCGGCGAGACGAAACTCTGGTGAGTTGAAAATCCACACAGGTCGAGCCCATGACGAAATGCTCGTTGCTTCAGCATTTGCAAGTATGAGTTCGATGTGTCGTGCATTTGCACATGCAGAATCTCGACGCCGTCGAACCCCGCTTCCGCCGCCAGATCGATGCACTCTTCGATCTTCAATTTCGTATCTCTACGATACCGCCAGTATGAATAGGTCGAGACCGCGATTCGATTTGGGCGAGTTCGTTCGACAGTCGAATTGTCTTGTGCGAACGAAGACGTTGACAATGCGCCCGCGATCGAACTGGCGATAAAACTTCTGCGATTGATTTGCATGCGATTGACTTCACCTTTTGGGAAATGGCATATACTCGCTCCAGCTATGTTATCATGATTGTCTTGAAAAACTACTGACCGCTTCATCGCAATGAAACCCGCCATCGCAACGGTTGCCAATCAAAAAAGCTGCTATTTAGGAGCAACGCAAAGGACGAAGTTTCCAAATAGCAGTATGCGCGACAATTTCCAAGGTGGGACACCGACAATAACGGCAAGGTGGTTTGTCTGGGAAACTGAGTGCAATAAAGCGCAACTTTGGTTGCGGCCGCTGGCCGTTTAGGAGAACACCATGAGAAGGACATTATTCACTCTAGCCTGCTGGTTGGTGCTGGCGCCGATCGCCACACAGAAAGACGTTTCGGCGGCGCCGAGTAAGACGCACCGGCCTAACATCCTGATCATCCTCACCGATGACATGGGTTATGGTGATGTCGCCATCCTTAACCGCGATAGCAGAATCCCCACGCCTAACCTGGACCGGCTGGCAAGAGAAAGCCTGATTTTCACCGACGCCCATTCCTCGGGATCCTACTGCGTCCCCTCCCGCTACGGCCTGTTGACCGGCCGGTATATGTGGCGCACCCG
>CAYFJO010000356.1:0-11310 GCA_964343305.1 uncultured Pirellulaceae bacterium
CCGGAGCGGCTGTCGGTTCGGCTGCCGGTTCCGATGCTTCGGCTTCGCCGTCCAGCGCCAAATCAATCTCCTCAACCACGGCTTCCGCCGCGGAGACGGCATCTGATCCCGCGGCACTGTCCGTCAGGTCCAGTTCCATCTGCATGTCCGATCCAAAATCGCTGTCCTCGGACGTCGCCTCGCTGCCCTCTTCGTCGACCCATTCGCCGGCATCGCCCAACGCGACTTGATCGTCCGCGGACGTATCTGCTGGCTCAACGTCCGCCATGTCCAACGCACTTGCCAAGGCAGAACCGAGATCACTGCCATCGCCAGGGATGAAGTCAGTACCACTGACGACATCTTCGCTGGTCGCACCGATGGCGTCGAGCGCGGCTCCCAGATCCGAATCTGCTTCGCCACTGCTGGGATAGCCTTCTTCGTCCAGCGCGTGGTCCGAGCCCATGTCTAACGCCGCAGCCAAATCAGAACCAAGCTCACTTCCGTCGGGCCCCTGGCCTGCTGCGTCGAGCACGTCGGAGGAAGCAGCGTCCGCCTCCAAAGCCGCCGCCAAATCAGAACCGAGGTCGCTTGCCAACGCACTGCCACCGTCGACCGCATCGAGCGGTTGATCGAGGTCGATCACATCGTCGCCTTCCGAGACCGAATCGGAAAGATCCAGAGCGGCCTGTAAATCGGAACCCATTTCGCTGCCGCCTTCCAGCGCATCGTCACCGGCCGTCAACTCCAACGCGGCTTCGAGATCGGACCCAACGCCCGATCCAGCCGCACTCACCGCATCGTCGCCGGCCGTCATCTCCAGCGTCGCTTCCAGATCGCTGCTACCTTGGGTTGAAAGCTCTTCTTCACCAGCCGTCAGGTCGATAATGGCATCTAAATCGGACGTCGCATCGTCGCTCGCCGGACTAGCCGCGGCTTCCAATTCAGAGCTAAGATCCGAGATCGCTGATCCGTCGTCAGTGTCGGCCGTTAAATCAATAATGTCATCCAAGTCGGAACCCAGATCGCTGCCGGCGTCGCCTCCCAGATCACTGCTGCCAGTCTCTGCCAAATCACTGCCGCCACCAACTCCGACGTCACTTTCACCAGTCGGCGCTTGATCTTCGGTCACATCGGCACTGCCATCGGCGACATTTAACTCGGGGGGTGCTAAGGCACTGTCGCCGCCCGACAGACCCAGGTCCCCGTCGAGCCCCGTGAAGCTGCTGTCGGCAAGATTGAGGCTGCTGCCTTCGATCACAAGTCCAAGATCCCCCAAGCCGCCTCGGCCAGGAATCTGAATGCCGCGCTCGTCAGCGACCCGTTCGACTTCTTCGACTTTGAACTTCCAACTTGTCCCGTCACGATAACCGTGAATTTCATTGTGTTGCCGCATTTCGACAAGTTGATCGGGGGTCATGCCGAGCATCTCGGCAGCTTCGTTAAGCGAAACCAGTTTTCCGGCCATCAGTTGACTCCATAAATCGCGTGGTTCAAAAAGGGGTCAGGTACCTTTGTGCACCCTGCGGGCCGTCCCGGCAAAGGTACCTGACCCCTTTTTGAACCACACAAGTCCACGGGCCGAAAGACACAACGTACGATAGGCGATCAGACGACCGCGCAAACTATCGTTGTTGAAGAAGAGATTTGATGTCTCTCGGCGAGGGACTAACGCCATTGAATTCTTCCATCTGCAAATCCCACTTCACATTACGAACGCTCTTCAGCGCGATCTCGCCGGTGCGACGATCAATGTGGTAGACGCTCATGATCCGGGTCTGGGGATCGATCAGTGTCACCTGTTGATACGACTCGTCAACATCCGACGTCAGGGCGATCAATTGGTCTGTGCGACTTTGCCTTTGGGGTTGGCCAAGTGGCCGTCCGCCGGGAGTTTGTGCAAAGACCTGATCTTGTCCGTTCTGTGAACTGAGAACAGCAAAAACTAGACCCGTTGTCAGCAGGACGACTAAAACCGCGACTCGCATAATTCACCTTCCTTGGTAACGAGTGGGAGTTAGGTGCCATGAGTTCCATTCTAAAAGCACCCGCGACCCTTGCAACAATTTTGATTCGGTATCTTGGACGTAAATTATTGCCGTGACCGGCATAAACGGACTGATCGGAGAAAATGAATTGGGGCGCTGTTCGACCTTTTGTCCCTAACTTCTTTCTGTCACGTGACTTAACCCATTCAGCAGATTCAGACTTTCATTATCCTTGAATATTAGAGCACACGGATAACGGGCAGGAGTTTACATAGCGATGGTTGCGGGCTCAAGCGATCTTTTTTGTTGAGGGAAGGCAGCGAGTGGATAAACGGAATTACGTTGACGCGAGCCACAGATGAGAATTTACCGTAGTGGAATTCGCCAGAATTCCTTTCCAGAGGGAAGGAACTCTGGCGAGTTCTACTACGGCAGGTAAGAACTCATCGGCCCGAACCAGACTTCCGAAGTTTAAGAAAACTTTGGAAGTCGGCAAAGCTGCTTTAAAAACGAAAGGTTGTCACCAGAAAGCGATAGATGCGTGTTGCGAGCGACTGTGGCTGAACGGAAACGCGAGCTTGTCCTGTTGTCCGAAGCAACATCCCGGCATGGACTGAGTCGATTTCTACACGAACATGAAACGATGTGTCCACGGGACGCGTAATTCCCGATTCGTCCGTGACGACCGCCAAATTCCCCGCCTTTGCCAGCTCCTGTGGGGCGGACTCCAATTCGTTTTCGGCAATTTCGGTGATCACGCCCGACAAGGTTTTGCCGGGCATCTGTGCAAAACGCATGCGCACCGTCTGTCCAATCTGGACGTTGTCGATCTTGGATTGATCGACCACCAACAGAGCTTCCAGCTTCTCGGGATCGCCAATCAAACAAAATGGAGTGCCGCTTTGAATCGTGCATCCAGCGTTTCGCCGATCGAGCGGAGAACCAGACCACTCAAGCAACTGCCCTGGATACAAGGTCTTCGCTTTCGACGTCGGGGGCAGGATGATGCCTTCCGCCGGAGCACGAATCGTCAAACGCTGACGATCCTCGATGCGGCGTTGTAGTTGCCGTTGCGCATTACGCAGCGCCTCGTTGACCGTGGGCAATCGATTGCCCGCAACGGAGTCTTGGACGCGAATCGTCGAAAGCGATTGCGTTCGTTGTTTCAAAACAGCGACTTGGCCTTCGAGTTTGGCGATTTCCTTGTCGATCGTCTCGTTTTTCAATTGGACAAGGACCTCGTTACGCTTAACGCCTTGGCCGGGCTTGGCCCAATGTTCGCCAATGGGCAGTCTTCCCGTCACGTTGACGAAAACGTATATCGCCTCTTTGGGCTGAACGACGGCAGGGGCAGAAACTTGACGAGGCAACGGAATCAAGCAAGCCAACAGGACGGCGATCACTACCACCACGACCGTAATCTTCGTTCGAACCATGTCTAGCTCTTTCGCTTTGATTGCGTTGAGAACAAACCTCGCGAACCGCCAAAGCGGAACGAGAACCAATCCGCCGACCATGATCGCCATGATGATCTGTGCGACGATCTGCAATCCAAGCGGTCGCAGCCAGGCGTACAGAAACCAAAGAATCGCGATGATCACGATCGTGCGATAGACGAGCGACGCGACCGCGTAGGTCATCAACAGCCGCCGGCGTCGTTGCGGCAACGCTCGCGAGCTTCGGTCGACTCCGAGGCAGATTCGCCCCAAGGCGTTGGTCAGCAGCGACGACGCTTGGGTCCGCATGTTTGGCACTTCGAGCCAATCGGCCAGAATGTAATAGCCATCGTATCGCAGCAGCGGATTACCGTTGAACAACACCGTGCTAACCGAACAAACAAACACGAGATTCAAACAGATCGCGTTGAACAGTCCTGGCTCGCTGAACCACCAGAGAAAGGTGCAAATCGACGCGATCACAATTTCAACCCACATGCCCGCGGCACTGATAGCCATGCGATGCCACTTGTTCTTCATCATCCAGGCATCCGAAACGTTGCAATACAAACAGGGGGTGAAGACAAGCAACATGACACCCATTTCATGACACTCGCCGCCAAAGTGTTTGCAGGCCAGCGCATGTCCCAGTTCGTGCAAAACTTTGACGACCCCCAAAGCCGCGGCGATCCACAGCAAATTGCCGACGTTGAAGAAGGCGTGAAAACTTGGCAATCGCGCCAGCATCGTTTCGTACTGGACCGCGATCAAAGCCAGCGCCGCCACGGCGAGCATGATCGTGGCCACAAAGAATGCGGCTGAAAAACACCATCGACACATGGGAGCCAGCCAACGCAGAAACCGCTCGGGGTCAATGCCGCGAAAGCGAATTGCCAGGATACTTGTGATGCCACCAAGCAGCCTTGCCCGCCAGCGCCGGTGGCGTCGATCCAGCAACGCCTGGCCTTGTCCGGCCACATCAGCCACGACCAAACCCTGGCCATGCAACATGCCGAGATACGACCGAAGTTGACGTTCTCCAAGTCGAGATGGTGCGAAGCGATCATCAAACGCTTGCCGGATCGAGTCCCCACTGGCCTGCCCGTCCAGCGACGACAAAACAAAATACTCTTCGTCCCGAAGTTGAAAGAACTGACTGGCCACCGGATCTTTGACGACCCAAAACGATTGGTGATCGTACGTCGTCCGCTCGACGACCAAATCGCGGCGCATTCGCAACGGTAGTGATTGGATCGTTGCCGTACTCATCACTCGATCGTCATCGATGCTCGCATGCCGGGGCGGAGTTTCAGATCCTTGTTCTCAATCTCGGCCCACACGCGGATGCGACCGTCGACGGGATTGATCTCGGGACTGACGAATCGCAACACGCCGGGCAGCTCAAGTGTTTTGCCGACCGGCAACTTGGCCACGAGCCGGACGGGGCGACCGGTCAAGTCGGCGGTCAATTGACTTTCGTTCAAAAAACCTTCCGCTCGCAAGCGATCGATACGTAGAATGCGAACGACAGTTTGGCCCGGTTCCACCCATTCGCCCCTGCGGCGGTTCATCTTCACGATCATGCCGGCGATCGGTGCTGCGATCTGTCTCAGTTCAATGTTGCGCGTCGCGATCTCCGACTCGTTTTCGCTGAACTTTTTCTGCAGTTGGGCCAGCTCGTGTTCGTGCCTGGCTTGTTCGATCTCCAACCTGGCTTTGTCGACGGCCAGCACGCGCCGCTCCAATTCTTCGTCCGTGATGGAATCTTCGAACAGCTTTCGCGACTTTTTGCCGCGCTGCAGCTCGGTCTCCGCCAACTCGAAGGCCTTCTGGGCCAGACGTGTTTTGACGTTGTTTTTCAAGCGTGCTTCGGCAGTCATCAGTTCGATTTCCGCCCGCTTCTTGGCCAACTGAGCGTCGCGGTCGTCGATCTGAGCGAGTATTTGCGACTCGACCACGAGGCCGCCTTCTTCGACAACTAGCTTCGTGATTGTGCCCCGCTCCCGGGCGGGCACTTCGACCTGTTCGATCACCGTGACGACCACACCTTCGACGTCGATCGCGGGTTGTGACTGACCTGGTTCCGCCCAGCCGATGGCTGTTACAAAAAACAATGTTGAAATCATATTGAGTCCCTACTAGAAGAACAGTTTCATTCGCATGGTCTCGATCAAGTCATGCAGCCAAACGTAGCCGATCGATGCTCGTCCACAGTGGATCTTGGCGACGACCGTTGTGCCAGGACGAGGCTGGTTGAGCGTGACATTTTGCAACATGGAAACGGAGGCAAGCACGGAAGGCCCATAGGTCTCGTGAATCTCGGTTGCCATCGCCACGGTGTGGAGATGCCCGCGATGCGTCACGTTCGGATCAGACTTGACGATAAACGACACGTCCAAATCGGCGTCCGTCTGTGCTCGTGCGGCGTTGACGAATCCAATGTGGTGATCGGGAACGTAGGCATCCACCGTCCAACCGCCGTGAGGATTAACAATCGTCATGAGCTGCTGCCCTTGCCGAACGGGCCGTGATTGAAGCTTTCGAACGACGTCCCACGTCTGCACCTGTCCGTCCAGCGAGGACCGCAGCGTCAACGAAGCGATTTGCTCACGTACGATGGTCAGACGTTTTTCGAGCGAGTCCATGCCCGCCTGGAGTTCGACCCGCTTGGCGCTCATCTGACGGAACTGGGCGTCTTCCTCGGCCGTGGAACGACGGCCCGACAATTGAGTCAGCGTCGTCAACACGGTCGCCAATTCCGTGTCGGCGGTGTGAATCTCGCCCAGAATGGTTGTCAATTCGTACTGCAATTCCGAGTTGTGCAAGACCGCGACCACATTGCCTGCAGCGGTCCAGACGCCGTCCAATTCGATGTCGAGATCCTCGCTGACAAGCTCCAGGGACGCGGTTGCGGCGAGCGGCGACACCCACGGTGTTCCGGCCAGTGACGCATGAATCCATGATAAGGGCAGGGTCGCGCGGCCCGACAGATTCGTAACGAGTCGATTCGCCGACAGCGGCAATGACTCGACGTTGCCATCGTGTGGCGCGAAAACAGTTTCGATAAAAACGGGTTGCAGTTCGCCGCGAGCCTCGACATAGAAATCGGCGGGAACAACAACCAGCAGGGCAGCGATGATGAATAGAACGGCGACCGCGATCAACGTCCGCGGCAGTTGTCGTAAACGCGTGAGCCAGCGTAGATTGGCCAAGAATCGCGAAAAGTGTATCAGTGGCATATTGGCAACGTCGCTGGCATTTCGCAAAGCAGCGGTTGCATGCCTGGTGATTGCCGAAGTGCGTTGCACGGTCCGGTCGCTGTCTTCGACAGACGAAAAGTGTTCGACGATCAGCACGCCAACTGGATCGCCCTGGTCCGCGGCATCTTTTGCCGTGTCGACGAGCGGAAGGACGCCCAGCCATTCCGCACGCGTCTCGCTAACAAAATCACGCAACGCGCGATGGACGGAGTCGCCGTCCAAGATCGTTTCGCCGTCGTACCAAATCGGCTCACCGCTCGAGGCGACAACTTGTGAAAGGTTTTGCATTTGCCGCACGACGGTGGATCGATTGTCGATCGACTCCAGTCCGCTAATCGATCGCACCACGCAATGGTCGCGCCGACAAACTAACACGCTGACGCGATCGCAGTCGATGAGCCGCCGGCCTTCGTTCGCGATCGCGTAAGCCACTTGATTGACATCGAGGCCTGCGTTGTGCACTTGCCACAAGAATTGCTCGTAATCATCCCATTGCCGGTCACGGTCTCGCAGGCGGCGCAGTTGCCAATTGCGATGAAAATCGGCGGATACTTCACACAGCACCGAAATCAGTTGCCGGTTGCCGCGCTGGACGGCGGGAGATTTGTCAGCCTCTTGAAACAATTCCACGACGGCCACGCAAGAATCATCGACCATGACAGGCTCGATGATCAGCAAGGACTCGGTTGGGTTGTTGGCCAATTCGCCATTCGCCACATCCGCACCCGGCAACAGGCAGGCTCCATTTCCAGACTGCACGACGCTCTGCAACAATCGTTGATGTTGCTCGTGCGACGCCGCGTCGTGTGGATCAATCGCCGACGCGAGATTGACTTGCGGCCCTAACTCAAGTTGATCGTCCGGCTGCACCAACCACCCCGCACCGCCCATCGCACCCACCGCGCCCACGGCACCACGCAGCAATTCGCCATAGAACTGGCGCACGGAGATTTCGTCCTTCGCAAGACTGGTCAACTCGCCGACCAGATCTTCGATTTCCTGCCATGTTTCGACAGATTGGTCGGTCTGGGACATGCGATCGATGGAGTGGGGTGCAGACGGAGCGAACAGATCCACCTTTTTCTAGGCTAATCAGCGGATCTTCTTGGGACAGATCCAGTATAGCGCTTCCCGGTCAGTTTTGTCACGCAACGCCGAGAATTGACGGGTCGTATCGGTCGGGCCGACTATACCGTGGGCGGTTTGGAATGTCCGCATCCCTCGGTTAACTGCAAACCGATTAACGACGCGGCCGAGCCGCAACCAAATTCGAAATTGAAGAGTAGATGGACAGCCCCACGTTATCACGGCAAAGCGGTCCAAAGTGGCGCTGTCCATGTAGTCAGCTATTCCTCTGCCACTCGACCGAAGAACAGTCCCACCACGGCGACTGCCAATCCGATCACAAAGGCGCTCATTTGCACGCCTCCAATGGCGTCGATGCCTGGGATTCCCATGAACTCGCCAAAGCAGATGATCACGGCAGCCGGCAGCACGAAAATCGACATTCGCCATCCGGCAAAAAGCGCCGAGAAAACGAGAATCAAACCCGCGCCGCCCGGATTCAACGAATGGAACAGGTTGATTCGGCCAAGCATCGGGATTTCCAGCGCGTCATCGGCACCAGACTTCTCTCCAACATCGGTACTGATCGTCCCGACCACTCCATCAGCACCGCTCTTGTAGCCCTCGGCAATTACATCGATGACTTTGTCGCCGGATAACATCCCCACTTGCCGCATCCACAAAACACATCCTGCAATCAGCAGGCTGCCGAGCAAAAAGCGAACCTTGGGACCAGCGGCGATCGCCAACAGCGACGAAAGAGACGCAAGCAACCCCCGCTTTGCGTATTTTCCTGAGCGGGCTTCTTCGAGCATCGCCTTTTGTCGCGCGCGTTTTTCGATCCGAGCCGCTCCGGGGTCGTTTTGAACTTGGCTTGCCTGTGTGGCCATCACTCTCGTTTCCGCCGCGGCGTCAAGCAAAGCGTCCGCCATGAGCTGGGCCTTGCCACGAGCTTCCGCCGCGCTCATTCCTTGAGCTTGCAAATTTGCCGCTTCGACCTTTTCAAGATGCTTCCGTTCTTTACGATCGCGACTCGCGCGAATTTTGCTGTCCAACCAACGAATGAGTGGCTCTCGCCAGCCGCGATATTTTCGATTGCGGCGGCCTTGCTCGGTTCGGCCGAGTTCCTCGCGGGCGACAAGTTTCGACTCGTATCCGAACAGCGCTTCGAAGAACGCTTCCCATCGATGGCCGCCATATTTGGCAACAAACTGACGTAGGGCGTCTTCTTGGACACCTTTCAGCCGCAGGTCACGCAACATTTTTTCAATTGTTTCGATTGGCCCAAGGCGTTGCTTGGCGACTCCCGCGTCGACCACAAAATGAAAACCGATGCCCATCGCAACGCCGAGAATGGAAAGCGGCAGCACATACCAAATCATGCCCAGCGCGACGATTGCCAACACGAACAGGCATCCTCCGCCGATCCAGGTCAGCCAGTCGACAATTCTGTTTTCCCATACCATCGAGCGAAACTTGTCGAACAGATACGTTCGGTCCCGCATGCCACTGGTGATGAAGTAACTGACAATTGCCGCCGCCCCCATACAAACGACGCCGCCGGAAAACTGCCAACTGAAAAGCAACGAGATCAGCGTCAGCGCGGAGACCGACGCGAAAAACCCCATCGTCATCAGCGAGTGGACCTTTGCCATCGATGAGCCATTGAACTGCGCGATGCATTTTTCCAGCGTGTCGGCGTGTTCTTCGGTCGGTGAAAACGGCCCACCACTTTGCACGCCAAGCAAGTTTTCTAGATCTTGAATGACCACACCCAGATCTTGATAACGATCGTCGGGATTCTTGGCCACCATTTTCATGATGACGTCTGACAATTGCTTGGGAACACGTTTGACGATCGTTTCGGGCCGAACGAGTGGTTCCGTTTTGTGTTTGCTCATCACCTCGATCGCGGTGTTGCCACGAAACGGCGGAGCCCCGGTGAGTAACGTGTACAGTGTGCAGCCGAGCGAATAAATGTCGGCGCGATGATCGACGCCCGCGGCATTCTCGCCTTGTTCGGGAGCCATGTACGCGGGGGTTCCCATCGCAATGTTGACGGTCGTCACTTCGGCGGTCGAAGCGATCAGGTGGGCGCTGGGCGAGTCCTTTCCAGCAGCCCCGTCGTCTTCGATGTCGTCCATGTTGGCGGTTTTGACGAGCCCCAGATCGGCCACTTTGACGATCCCGTCGGTGTTGATCATCATGTTGCCGGGCTTCACATCACGGTGCACCATGCCTTGATTGTGCGCGAACTGTAGGCCTCGCGCCGCCTGCAAAACGAAACCCACCGCCGCCTCGACATCCAACTTGCCGCTGCGTTGCACCAGGTCGGCCAGTGTCTCGCCGCGAACAAATTCCATGCTGAAGAAATTCGTATAGCCCTCCGCGCCGAGGTCATAAATCTGGACGACATTGTGATGCGTCAACTGGGCGGCGGCGTAGGCTTCGCGAGTGAACCGGGCGATGAACACCGGGTTGGACGCAAATTGAGGTTGGATGACTTTGAGCGCGACATCGCGGTCGAGCGAAAGTTGTTTCGCATGGTAAACGGCCCCCATGGCACCGCGCCCCAATTCGCCAACCAATTTGTATCCTCCCAAGGTTTGGTTCAGCGTGACCGGAGCCGATGACTGCTGCCCGTCTTGCGCACTGACCCGAGTTGGCGAAACGCTGGGATCCACCAACTGTGTCGCTTCGTGCCCTTCGGCCACCGTTTTTGCGCCAGACCCGGCTGGAGTTGGCGACGATTGCGGCACGGGCATCGTTTGCGAGACGACCGTGCCCGTTCCGGCCATGGGCTGCGTCACGTCATGTACAGCGGCTGGACTTGGTGAGGCGGGCTGCTGAGTTGGTGCTGGCGCGGCCGCGGGCAACGTCGCATCAATCGCCGCCTGTGTATTTGCGGCGGAGTTTTGAGGTGCAGGCGCACTTTGCGGTGCGGCGGAAACTTTGGTCGCGGCCTGCTGTCCACTTGCCGGTTTCTTTTTGACCAGCCCCTTAACCACCGGCCGCTGTCCCTCATCGGCCGGTACGACGAGCAAAAATGGACGTCCGCATGCCGAGCATTTGGGCTTGTATTGCCCAGGCTTGGCACCCTTGAGGTTCATTTTTTTTTCGCAATATGGGCAGACAATCGACATTGTCACCCCCCATGCCGTCGACCTACGATGGATTAAACGGGAACGACGTCTCTCCTGCGGAACTCAAACGCCGCCAGTCCGGCCTGGTGAGAAACTTCTATTGCGAAACGACTCCATCAAGAGACGCAAAAAAACCAACACAATCACGCGAAAAACAGAACTGACGAAAAAATGTATGAATTCCGACCATCATCGTCGCAGATAGAGATTTAGGTGTCAACGATTTCACCTTGTTGGACACAGAGTGTTCCCTTGCCCCGCAGATTGTGGCCGCGGCTTTTTGCGAGTTCGAAAGCATGTCGAAACAACGAGTGCGACCTAAGGCGATCAACTGGAATGCACGACTGGCAAACACGGCGCGGCGTCTGATCAAAGCCGATCCGGCACAGAACTCGCTCACCGATGTGCTCAAAAAGGGCTGTCCAGCGATCTACGCGCA
>CAYFJO010000357.1:0-11272 GCA_964343305.1 uncultured Pirellulaceae bacterium
CACACGAAGCCAGCACCTTAGCCCCATCTTCGACCAGCCAACGCTCCAACTCAGAATTCACGCTCACACTCCCGCGACGCAGCACTTCGTCCAACAGACTTTTCTCATTGGCGATGCAATGAGAAAAGTCTTGTCTATTTCTTTGTTGGTAGTCCGCTTCCCTTTTGACTGGCCAGCGTCAACTTGTGCCACTGATTGACCACAAAAGTCAGAAGTTTGTGTAACCAAACCGCCGTCCCCCTCTCCACCGACGGTCGGTGGTGCGGGCAACGTGGCAACCGCGGCCGCGTCTTCGTCACGGTCTGAATGGGTGTAGCGGACGGTCAATCGTGGATCCGAATGTCGGACCAGCTTTTGCATTTTCGCCAGAGACACGTTAGCCCGACCAAGGTTGCTAATGAACGTATGACGGTTGGAATGAAAATCGGCGTACAGCCCATCTTCATCGCAGTAGCACAGAAAGTCACTCTGCGTGCGTCGTTCGAGTTCGTCTGGGTTTTCTTCAGCTTCTTTCAGCCAGGTCTCGCGAGCCCGCTCCAAGTCCTTTCGCATCATCTTTGACGTCTTTCGTTCGTGGCCACCGGCCGTTTAGAACTCAAACAGCGGCTGATCGTTGCCGTGGTCGGCCTTGTTCGCTAGCCAGTGTTTTACTTGTTCAACAACAACAAGATGCAGCGGCACGCTGTCATTCCGCCGTCGCTTGCTATACCCTGCCTCAATCTGGACGATCGGTGGTTCGACGTTCAGTTTGAACGACCGACGAGTTAATGAGCCGAGTTCGCGCCGACGAAACCCTGTCCACACCGCTAAGATGTAGAGCATGCATCGATCCTCACCCGCGACACCTTGAACTGTCGGCCCACTGCTCGCAGCCTCGACTAGCCTAACAAACTCTTCGCTGCCAATTGACCGTCGATCGTGGCGACGGTCTGTTTCGGCATTGAGTTCCTTAAGGTGAACAACGGCATTGGCTGCCATTCGATCGGGCACAAGCCACGCACAAAACGTTTTGAGGCTCTTTTGATAGTAGTTGCTTGTTTGGATTGAGAACCTCTCGCGTGTCCGACGCTGTTCAGCCAACCAATTGGTCGCCACCGCAGCGTCAATCTCTGAGATGTGGACGAAGTTGCAGCCTTCGACCAAGCACCTGATTCTTCCGATTGTTTGTTTGACGTGCTTGTCGCTGCTCCCTTTCGAGATGAGCGACTGTTCATAAACGCCCATGTGTCCAGTACGTGCGACGAGGCGAAACAGGTCGTGCAGGCATGGAAGTCCAGCGGTTGCGTGATGCAGGTCGGCGTGCAATCGACCAGTCTGCCGGTCTGGGACATGGCTGGCGAGATGATCAACGACGGCAAGCTCGGCAAAGTCGTGCAATTTCAGACCGGGTGTGCTCGCAACGGCAAGTTCGGCATGTCACGTCACAACGTCATCACTAAAGAGATGACGCCGCAGACGGTCGATTTTCGTCGTTTCTTTGGCGTAGCCGAAGGCCTCGCGCCGGACATGCCGTTCGACCGTGCGATCTTCGGCCAATGGCGATGTTATTGGCCGTTCGGTTACGGCATGTACTCTGATCTGTTCGTTCATCGTGTGACCGGCATGTTGAAAGCGACGGGATTGCGAAATCCCGGCCGCGTCGTCGGTGGCGGCGGTATTTTTCTGGAATACGACGACCGCGAGGTGGCCGACGTCGCTTCGATCATCGCCGATTTTCATGAAGGCGTGCAGGGACTGGTCAGCAGCACGATGGTCAGCGAGGAGTTGAAGCTGGACCATCTTATCCGCGGCCATCACGGGCTAATACGGTTCGAAAAGAATTGTTCGGGCAACAGCGGCAAGGGGACTTTCGAGTTGGTGCCCGAACGTCCACAAGTGACGCTCAACAGCAAGCTGAAGCGCGAGACGTTCGATACCGCAACAAAGCACGACATTAACACGATGCACTTTGCCAATTGGCTTGATGCGATCGACGCCGGCAAGCCGAGCACTGTCAACAACGATCCGGAATTAGGTGCTGCGGCAGTCACGCTGGTGAATCTGGCCGTCCGCAGCTACCGCGAAGGCAAGGTGTTCCATGTAGATCGCGCGGGCAACATTAGTGACGGCAACAGCAGTTGGGCCGACCGCTGGGAAGAGATGTCAAAGGCAAAGGCCAAGCCGAATCATGTCCCCGGTTGGAAGGCTGGTGACACCGGCAGCGTGATGTACCCACCCGACTACCAAAAACTCGCCGGCCCGTGGATTGACGGAAAACCACCGGAAGCGTGAGGTAATGACGAATGACGAATTTCTAATGATGAAAGAATGACGAACCACGAATGATGAATTAGAATCCCTTCCAGCCGCCGGGAGCTACAGAAAGGTAATCCAATGAATGACCTGTCAGAAGTTCCATTCAGCCGCCGCCAGTTCCTCGGTGCGGCGCTGGCCACAACCGTCAGTGTCGCGTCAACGAGAGTGTACGCCGCCGAGAAAACCAATCGCATCGGTTTCGTTGACGACAATCTCGACAACTTTCATGCGCGGACCTATCTGCGAATTCTGCGCGCTGAGTTGAAGGATCGCGGCTTCGTCGTCTCCGGCGCAACGGCGCTGCAAGCGGAAAAGAGCCGACGCTGGGCGAATGAGCATGACGTGCCGTATTTCGATACGGTCGAGCGATTGAACAAAGTGGTGGATTATTTCGCTGTGCTCGCGCCGGCGACTCCGCAAACGCATCTCGGTTTGTGCCAACAGGTGCTGCCACTGGGAAAAACGACCTTTGTTGACAAGACGTTCGCGCCCGACACAGCGACGGCCGAGAAGATCTTCGCACTAGCCGATAAACACAAAGTCGCTATGCAATCCAGTTCGGCACTTCGCTACACGGCCATTCAGAAACACGTCGCCGAAGCCGGCCGAGACAACTTGCGACACATGATCTCGTGGGGCGGTGGCAGCAATTTCGACGAGTACGTAATTCACCCGCTGGAACTGGTCATCTCGTGCATGGGGCACGAAGTTGAAACCGTCATGCGTCGCGGCGACGAACCGCATTCGCAACTACTGTTGAACTTCACGCGCGACCGGACGGCCGTCGTCAATGTCTACACAAAGTCGCGCACGCCGTACGCCGCGTCAGTCACCACGGCAAAAGAAACGAGTTACATCCCCGTGGACACGAAACAACTTTTCGTAGACGCAGCCGCCGGCATGCTCGATTTCGTCGCAGCCGGAAAACCTCTAATCGACCGCCGCGAGACGTTGGCCATCATGCGTATCATCGACGCCGCCCGCGATCCCGCGACAAAACAAGAATTCGTGAAAATCTAGACGCCAGCTTGTGACTCAGCGTGAGCGATTGCTAACCAAAACGAGGTGCAGGATCAGGGGTTGAAACCGTCGCGCCCGGAGAGACCGCTTTTTTTATACGAACGGGATAACGGACCGCTTGACATCGAGACACGTTATACCGCCGCTAGAAATGATGAATGATGAAACACCCAATGACGAAAGAAACCCGAATTCCGAAGGACTGGATCAACAAGGACACCCAAATATCAGTAGACGAGATCGGCGGGCTTGGCTTGTTCGATGTGTTACTTTTTTGAAGTGGGGTGACTTGGCGAGTGAGAGCAGAGGAACACGAGCGCTCTTGACGGTCGTTGAACGCCGTTTGGCGGTAGAGGCGCGGTGTGGGGCTTGAATGCGGGTGATGTGCGTACGATGGCGGGTGTGATTCGCTGGCGGGGGTTAGTCGGGCCATGCCGGGAGCGTGTAGGTACGCTTGCCCGCGACGGGATGCTCCGCCAGCCAGGCTGGCGACCGTGCCCACCGCCGAAACTTCCGCCGTAGGCTTCGTCAGTGCACCAACCGGATAGGAGTCATTTGCCAAGGAGTTGATGATAGAGCTTCTCGTGGAGCACTTCCGGTGTCGATTCGTCGTCAGGCTCAGGCATCGAGTCGACCGAATCGTAGGCAACCCGGACACCAAATGATGTCAACCACGATTTGAAGTTCGCGAAATCGTGGGCGTCAATTGCATAGTGTGCGAAGATCGCGTTGGCGAAAGTCCGACCGCGATAGAGGATAAATTGTGCCTCGCGCGAAGCGGCTTAGTTCAACGACCAAGCTGACCGGGGCACCGCGATCAGCTTACCACTTGGTTCCGACCAGATCGACGACTCTGGTCCAGCGATTGGTTAGGACCCTGGCCCTGCACCAGGGAAAACGCAAACTACAATTATGCTTACTGTGACAGAGATTAGCGCTAAGGCAGCAAGGGACCATCGCAACCCGCGCGACATGCTGCGAGTCTTCTCATCTCTTGGGGCAAGCAGTTCCGAAACAACGCCGATTCCGAGATATACATTGAACAACACCCAAAGAACGTATCCCGAAACCGGGATGCCGTTCAGAGACCATCCGGCATCCGAATACATCCGCCCGTTTGTCGCGGTGAAGAGGGCCAAAATGCAAAGCAAGCCTAATGCAAAGCTCCACGCTTTGCGCAGGTCGGAAATGTCATCCTCTTTGACTGGATATAATCGTTGTCTAAGTCTTGCGACGAAGTCTGTCATACTAATCCTTCATGAAAGGTCACCTTAACACAGTCCTTCGGCATTTGGAAATGACTGTTGTCAGATGTCGATCGTTTTGAGAATGAATCATTCGTTGAGAATGAAACATCCATCGTGAAATCGATCGAACGGCCTTCCTCATTTCGGCAAAGCTCGAACACTAGCGGTGCCGGCATGATCTTGAATACGTTGTCGGCCCGATGGATTGGGACACATCCATCTTGTGGGGTCGCCCGGCCGAGCGGTTCTTTCGTCAAGTCGGCGAACCGCCGGACATGGTAGGTTCAGGCATCGATCGTGGCCTGAACGAAGTGGCAAATTTGCATATCGCCGGCCAGCCGCTCGGTCATCTCGCTAAGCCGCTTTTCGTGCGGTGTCATCGAGAACTCCCAGGTTTCAGTAAAACTGTGGCCTCTCGCGAACGCCAAGATCGCCGATGGACCCGTTGGCCGAGTTGTACGAACGCGCCTCTGGAGCAATTCTCGAAATCGAGAAGATAGGAACGGATGGAACTCATCCTTCCATCGATCTTATTTACCCCATTGATGTCACACGGCCACATTTTGGCGAACGTGAGCTACAGCGCCCACAAATGCACTTTGCGGTCAAAGCTTCCCGATGCCAGTGTCTTGCCATCGGGTGAAAAGCTGACCGAGTAAACTGTGTTGCGATGGCCGCGTAACACTTTCGTCGTCGCGAGTTGTTCGACATTCCATAATCGAATCGTCCCGTCGAGTCCGCCGGATGCAATCTGGTTTCCGTCCGCCGAGTAGGTCACCGATTTGACGTAGCCTTCGTGTCCGATCAAGCGGCCTTTTGACTCGCCTGTTATGACGTCATGCAAAACAACGGCACCGTCGCGGCCGCCGCTGGCGATTGTCTTTGAATCTGGCGAAAAGCAAACCGCGTTCACTTCGCCTTCACCCGCCGTCAATGACTTTGATGCTTTGTAGGACGTCCCATGCCAGAGTTTCACCGCGCCGTCTTTGCCGGCCGAGGCGATCCACTGGCCGTCCGGCGACCAGGCAACTCCGTAAACGGAATCGCTGTGACCAGAGAGTGTCGAAATCTGTCCGCTTGCATTCCAGACGCGTGCGTTCTTGTCATAACCGCCGCTGACGAACCGCTCACCGTCGGGCGCGAATGCCACCGCAACGGTGTAAGCACCATGGCCCGAAAGTGATGCTTGCGTCGCGCCTGAGTCTACGTCCCACAGTTTGACTGCTTGGTCCAGGCCACACGTGACGATCTGTTTGCCGTTGGGAGAAAACTCAAGTGACGCGATCGCATCGCCGTGCGCCTGCTCGATCGTGCGTACTTTTTGTGTCTTGATGTTCCAAATCTTCAATGCGTGATCAAGGCTGCCACTGGCGAGCAGTTTGCCGTCGGGGGAAAAATCGACCGTGTAAACCGCGTTTACATGGCCATCGGGCATCGAGACGAAATTCTCAGGCATCGTTACGGCTCGTATCTTGGTAGTACGATGAATCTCAAAAGTTGATTATAGATCGCGTTGCCCAGATTCGCGAGGTAAAACGGATGCCGGCTCACCAATGGATTTTCGGTTCGTTTGCGGGTACGTTATTGAGACTGCGAGATTTTTGAACAGAAGCAAACGAAGATTCTTCACTTTGTTACGTTCGTTTGCTTCTGTTAAGACGAATCAGAATCAGAAAACCGAGGAAGAAACGTGAGCACAGCGCAAGAACAATTGTTGGAAATGAAAACAACTCAGCTCTTCATCAACGGCCAGTGGGTCGACGGTGAGAACGGTGATCGGTTGGACGTGATCAACCCCGCGACCGAAGAAACGCTGGCGACAGTTTGCTATGGCACGGCCGGTGATGCACGACGAGCGCTCGAAGCGGCACAGTCCGCATTGCCCGTGTGGAAGAAGGTCAATGTCTATGAGCGGGCAACCAAGCTGCACAAACTCGCCGATTTGATCCGCGACAACGTCGATTATCTTGCGACCGCGCTGACGATGGAACAAGGCAAACCGTTGGCTGAATCAAAAGCGGAAACGATGGGGTCAGCCGCCACGTTCGACTGGTTCGCTGAGGAGGCCAAACGCGCTTACGGCCGCACGATTCCAGCCAGTGCCGACCACAAACGATTGTTCACCGTGCGGCATCCCGTCGGCGTGTGTGCATCCGTGTCGCCGTGGAATTTTCCGCTGATGCTGCAGGCGCGCAAAATGGCACCTGCATTGGCCGTCGGCTGTACAACCGTTTCACGTCCCGCGAGTCAAACGCCACTCAGCTTGATTCGCTTGTTCGAACTCGCCGAACAGATCGACTTCCCGCCCGGCGCGATCAACCTCGTGATGGGGCCGCCGGCCGAGATGATGGACGAGTTTATGAACAACCGCATCTGCCGCAAGATTTCGTTTACCGGTTCGACCGAAGTTGGCAAAGAGTTGGTCCGCAACTCGGCGGGTCAAATGAAACGTCTTAGCCTGGAACTCGGCGGCCACGCGCCGGTTATTGTGTTTCCCGACGTCGACATCGAAACGGTCGCCAAGGCTTCGGTCATTGGCAAGTTCCGCAACAACGGGCAGGTCTGCATTTGCCCAACGCGTTTCTACGCTCACGAGACGATCGAAAAAGATTATCTCGAAGCCTGTGTCGAAGAAACCAAGAAACTCAAATTGGGCAACGGCCTCGACCCTGAAGTCAACATCGGCCCAATGTTCGAACAACGCGGCCTCGACAAGACTGACACGATCGTCCAAGACGCCAAATCAAAAGGAGCGAACTGTATCATTGGCGGTGAGCGTGCGAGTCGATTCGAGCGAGGCTATTTTTACGAGCCCACCGTGCTGACCAACATCCGGTGCGACATGTCGATCATGACCGAAGAGCCTTTCGCGCCGATCATGCCCATCATGGATTTCGACACAGTCGACGAAGCGATCGAAAAAGCCAACGACACCGTCTTCGGCCTCGCCGCTTATGTTTTGACGAACGATTTGACAACGGCATTCAAAATGGCTGAAGGACTCGAGTTCGGCACGATCGGCATTAACGATACAGTGCCCGCCACGCCGCAATCACCCTTCGGCGGTCTCAAAGAATCCGGCATCGGCCGAGAAAACGGCATCGAAGGGATGGAATGTTATCTCGAGACCAAAGCAGTTTCGATGGCCTTAAAAGTGTAGGCCGTCCTTGCGGTTGCTTCGACATAGGTTAGCGAATGGGCTAAAGACCACGCAAAATGAGACGAAAGAAGAGGTAATTTGTCGATTTGAAAACTGAAGCGTTTCAATGAGTGTTGACTTTCCAAGTGACATGGAACCGTTTGTTCATCGAATGGTTGCCGAGCGGCGATGTCTGTCTGAGAGCGACGTCTTAACCGAAGGCTTGCGTCTGCTGCAAGCGCGCGAATCGTTGCGACAAGAAGTTCGAATTGGATGCGAACAGCTTGACGCAGGCGAGCGAATTGGCGCTGATGAGGTCTATGCCCGGGCGGAAAAGAGAATCGAAGAAATCGAACGCGAACAGTCCGCAGACTAATGCCACACATCAGCCCGAGGTGCGATCGATGGAACTGCAAAACATAAAGAACATTTCGCCATGGGATAGGGACAGATGATCGTTGATCCGCATCTTCATGTCTGGCAACCGATGCCACAGTATCCCGATCAGGCGGCGACGACCTTGGCCCCGGCTTCGGCCGTGCTGATGCAGTTGTTCTATCAGTACATGGACGAACACGGTGTGGATCGCGCGGTGCTTGTCCAGCCGGTGTATCCGGGCGAGGACAATAGTTACGTCGCCGATTGTGCCACGGCCGATCCGGATCGCATCGCAGCCGTTTGCGTCGTTGATCCGCGCAAGCAAGGCGCGGAGGATCGCTTGGAGTATTGGGTCAAAGAACGTGGTTGTAAGGGGCTTCGATTGCGACCGCGCGTGCCGGAGGAAGAGGCTTCGTTCGGTGATCCATCGACGTTTCCACTTTGGGAGCGAGCCCAATCGCTGGGAATCGCCATCAACGTGCTGGGGAATTGCGAACATTTGAAAACAGTCGCACAGATCGCCGAGCGTTTTTCCGACATGGATATCTTGATCGATCACATGGCGCATCCGGAACCGCGAGACGGCGTGGATGCGCCACTGTTTGAGGATTTGCTGGCGCTGGCAAAATATCCTCGGGTCCACGTAAAAGTCAGCGGACAGCCATACTACTCGCATTCGCCGTATCCGTATGACGATTGTGTGGAACTGGTGAAACGGGTGTACGACGAGTTCGGACCGCAGCGGATGATTTGGGGTAGCGACTTTCCGCACGTCCTTTTGCAATCGGGTTATCGAAGGGCGCGGCATCTTGTTGAACGCGCGTTCTCGTTTATCACGGAAGATGAACGCGCTCTCGTGATGGGCGAGAACGCCGGCAAGATTTACTGGCGGTGATTTTGAACAGAAAGTAACGAAGCAAACGAAGGTAACAAAGGATTCCTCCTTCGTTTGCTTCGTTACTTTCTGTTCAAACTCGAGCAAACTTTCTTAGGGTCGGAAAACTCGATGGATCTTGGTCGCCGTCGCGTGGCGCCGACCGGCTGACTTCTCCGACATACACACTTCCCTGCGAATCGACCCAAACGTCGTGTGGCGTGTAAAAATCGCAGGGCGACGTGGGATCATCGCCGCCGCCCCAGCGACACAGCAAGTTGCCATCGCGATCGAAGATACTGAGCCGTCCTCCGATCGCATCAGGCTCTCGCTTGAGCCACGGGAACAGGCCCGCGCGTGCACCAACTTCCGCCACGTAAACCGAATCGTCCTGGGCGACGAACACCTCACATGGCCGAATGACATCTGTCCATTCCGAAACCAATTTACCGTCGGACGAGAAGATCTGTATGCGGCTGTTTTCGCGATCGGCCACGTAGAGTTGGCCCCGCATTTGATCGATGCCCAACCCGTGCGGGACGTTGAACTCGCCAGGTCCATCGCCAGGCTCGCCCCACGAGTGTGTCTCGCCGCCCGAAAAACAATGAATGCGAGCATTGCCGTAGCCATCCGCAACAAACAGGTCGCCGTTGTTGGCCAGCACCGCGTTGGTTGGAAGATTGAAAGGTGGCGCGCCGTGCGTGATGGTTCGGTAGTCAAATCCTACGGCGCCGGATTCGGACGGACCGTCTGGTTCTATCTCGTCGATCAACCTTCCGTCGGCCGTAAAGTGACGAACTTGATGTCCCATGTCGTCGGTCAAATACAAAGTGTCGTCTGGCGCGATCCAAATGCCGTGGGGCCGCGCGAACTCACCTTCGCCCCATGACTCGACGAAAGCGCCGTCCGCTTCGAAGATGAGAATGGGAATTCCACCGCGATTGAAGATAAAGACGCGGTCCTGAGAATCCACCGCGACACCGACAGCTTCGACCAGTTCCACACCAGCCGGCAACTGTGGCCAGTCCTCGACCGGCTCAAAGACGAAATCGCCTGATCCAACTTGGGCCATGTCTTGCGTCCGTGTTTGGGGAGTAGAAATTGGCAGATTGATTGTGGCAGAACAATGCAACGAAGACCATTACCCAAGCCGTCCTACGTCAGACGGTTATCCGCCGGCGACCGGTGCGATCAGCGTGACTTCGTCGCCGTCGCGCAGCTCGCGGTTTTGGTGCGACAAAAGTGTGCCGAGATGTTGACCCGCCACGGCGACCAGGCAACTTGCTGGGAACGTCTCGCCGTCAGGAAGCAACTTGGAAATCGATTCGATTGCATCGTCGACCGTTGCATTGTCGTCCAAAGCAATCTCTTCTGGCAATTGTTCGGCGGTGTGGTAGCTTCGCCCGGTGACGACAACACGAATATTCACTCATCGCTCCTTTGCCTTATTTCGCGCCGCAGCACGGACAATCCGAGTTTCGCCGTAGTCTTACGGTGGAAACTCGGCCTTGATAGCCGTCGTACATCAGCATCTGGCCAAGCATTGGCTTGCCAGTGTTTGACAAGATTTTAATGGCTTCGAGCGCCGCGAGCGAGCCAATCGCCGAGGAAATCGCTCCGACGACTGGAAAGAATTCTTCGAACGGCGGTGGCTCTGGGTAGACACATTCCAAACACGCGGTCTCGCCGGGCCGGACGACGATCAGCGTGCCATTCATGCCCCATTGAGCCGCGTCGATGAACGGGATGTTCGCCTCAACGGCGGCGCGGTTCAGTCGCAGACGCTCCTCGAAAGTCGGCGGGCAGGAAAGAATGATGTCGCAGCGACGCGCCAGTTCCGCCGCTTCGGCCTCGTCTGGTTCGTGATCGATCGCTTCGACTTCGACCATCGCGTTCATCGTGCGAAGATACGCGGCAAAGTCTGGTGCGCGTGGCTTGCCAATCACCGCTTCACTGCCGAGAACTTGACGGTTCAAGTCAGGCGAAATCATTTCGCCGCCATGTGCGATGATGACTCGACCCACGCCGCCCATCGTGAGCATCAACGACGCGGGACCGCCCATTCCGCCGACGCGCGTGATGAGCGCGGTCGATTGCTTCAGGCGAAGTTGACTTTCTTCTGACAAAACTCCCGGACCGATCTGGCGATCATAGCGCTGGAGTTCTTCCGGAGTCAGTTCCATCCAGGGTGTTCCTTAGTGGTGGGATTTGGCAAACCTCCTTGTCGGTCTCAACGTCGTTGAACGTGACAGGAAGGTCAATGGCCCGCGCCAGCCGTGACATGAATCGGCGACGCGGGATTTCGGTTGCCCCCATGGA